>JAFWCS010000457.1 GCA_017534365.1 Clostridia bacterium
CAGGGCGTTCTATACTCATTACATGAGCACGCTCATATAATGAAAACGACCGACGGTAAGAGGGAGGAAGAGATATGCCGAAGATCATACCGGAGCTGCGGGAAAAGCTGCTTTTTGCAGCGCGCAAACGGTTTTTGGAAGATGAAGCCCATGATTTTTCCACGCGTCAGCTTGCAGCGGACTGCGGTGTGGCGGCGGGAACCGTATACAACTATTTTCCCACCAAAGAAGCTTTGATGGCAGCCGTCATGCTCGAGGACTGGCAGATCAGCCTGACCCGAATGGAGAAGGCTGCCGAGCGGGCGGAAAGCATTTCAAAGGGGTTTTCGGAATTGGAAACCCTGCTGCGCGCGTTCTCGAAACCGTATCTGCCCGTCTGGCGCACCTATAATCACCCTGCCCCGTTGCCGGAATATCATACCGTGCTGATCCGTCAGCTTTCCCGCATACTGGATCTTTTGCTGCAAAGAACGGATAAGCGCTGCACGGAGACGGAACGCACCGTATTGGCGGAGCTGCTGCTCGCCGCGTCTTTGCGCGCGGAGGGAACGGGCGAACGGTTGATTCCCGTGATAGAGAAAATCATTGCATAACTGCAAATTATAAAAAGGGAGGAAACAATCAATCATGTCCAGTTTCAAAGATCTGCGGATCGTAGACAACTTCTACCAGACCAGCGCCTACTATCCGATGCCCACGGTGCTGATCTCCACGCTGACGGAGGACGGCAGGACAAGCCTTGGGCCCTACTCGCTCATCGCGCCTTACTATGTGGCGGGCAAGGGCTACTATGCCATGCTTCTGAACTGCCACAACTCGTCCAACACCGCACAGCATCTGCTGCGGGAAGGCAAGTGTGCCATCAACTTCATTCCGGACGACCGCAAGTATTTCAAGGAAGCGGTTCGCATGGGCTGGCCCGGCGATACGCCCGAAGAGAAGATGAAGGACTGCAAGTTCACCTTAGAGGAGGGCTTGAGCGCAAAGGATCATCCCGGCGAGCGCTTCCCGAAGGTGATCGCGGAAAGCTATCAGGTTTTTGAATGCACGTGGATGCGCGAGCTGGACGGCGCGCAGGACGACAAGCCCGGCGAGCTCAACGGTTATCCCGGACCGTATCATGATTTTAACGGCATCACGTCCGAATTCGGCGCGCACTTTATTCTGCGCATCGACCATATCCTGATGAAGCAGAAGCAGTACGACGGCATTGTCAACGGCGTGAAGGCTTCCGATTTCCCGCGCGTTCCCGTAGATTACGGCTATCGCGACAGCAAGAATTTCTGGTACACCAGATTCCGCCGTCCGATCCCCGAGCTGCTGCCGATGCGGCAGACCAGCGTACAGTCCGTTCGCTACGCCGCGGACCGCATCGACGATAAGATCAAATTCACCGATGAGGCTTGCGCAAAGCTGGTGAAGGTGCCCCGCATCTTCCTGCCCACGGCCTTAAAGGGCTGCGTGCAGTGGGCGCGCGAAAACAACGTGACCCTGATCACCGCCGAGCATATGGACATCATCAACGACAAGCGCAATAAAGAAAAGAAAAAATAAAACCGGAAAGGAGTTCTGAATATGAAAATCGTTTTAGCAGGCGCATTCGGCAACCTGGGCGCCGAGATCCTGCGGGTGCTCTGCGGCACCGGTCATGAAATCGTAGCAGCGGACCTGAAAGAGCGTCCCGTCGAGGGCACGGAGGGCAAGTATCGCTTTGTCTCCATCGACGCCACCAACCCGGAGACGCTGACGGGTCTGTGCGACGGCGCGGACATCGTCATCACAACCATGGGTCTGACCTCTGCATCCACGAAATTCACCGCCTATGATATCGACTATCAGGGCAATCTGAATCTTTTGAACGAGGCGAAGAAGGCGAACGTCAGAAAGTTCACCTACATCTCCGTCATTTCGTGCGACAAACCGGGCGCGGAGAAGGTGCCGATGCTGCACGCCAAGTATATGTTCGAGAACGAGCTGAAGAAGAGCGGCATCGACTACGTGATCCACCGTCCCACCGGCTATTTCTACGACATCGCAAAGGTCTTCCGTCCCTACGTGGAAAAGGGCGAGATGCAGCTTTTGAAGAAGTACGGCGACGTCAAGGCGAACGTCGTGGAC
>JAFWCS010000458.1 GCA_017534365.1 Clostridia bacterium
GTTGAGGGCGAAAAAACCACGCAGGAAGGTCTGTGCATCCAATGCGCGATGGAGATGAATATCGGCCCCGTCAAGCAGATCATGGAGAGCATGGGCGTTTCGGAAGATGAGCTGGAGGAAGTCAGCGAGCAGTTTGCCAACATGTTCGGCGAGGACGGCGGCTTTGAGCCGGGCGGCGCCGGCACGATGCCGTTTCTGCAGAATCTCGGCGCGCTCGGCGGGAACTCCGAAAAGGAAGAAACGACCCGCAGCGACAGCAGCGAGCAGAAAAAGAAGTGGGGCGGCCGCAAGCAGAAGCAGGAGCGCGAACAGAAAAAGCGCAAGTTTCTGGATCAATACTGCACGGATCTGACCGCCAAGGCCGCCGCGGGCAAGATCGACCGCATCATCGGCCGCGACAACGAGATCTATCGCGCGATCCAGATCCTCTGCCGCCGCACGAAAAACAACCCCTGCCTGATCGGCGAACCGGGCGTGGGCAAAACGGCGATCGCCGAGGGACTCGCGCTGAAGATCGCCGCCGGCGACGTGCCCGCAAAGCTGCGCAACAAGGAGATCCATCTGCTGGATCTGACCGCGCTCGTGGCCGGCACCCAGTTCCGCGGCCAGTTTGAAAGCCGTATCAAGGGGCTGGTGGAGGAAGTCAAGAGCGAAGGGAATATCATCCTCTTCATCGACGAGGTGCATTCCCTCGTCGGCACCGGCGACGCCGAAGGCTCCATGAACGCCGCCAACATCCTCAAGCCCTCGCTGTCCCGCGGCGAGATCCAGATCATCGGCGCCACGACCTTCACCGAATACCGCAAGTATATCGAAAAGGACGCCGCGCTCGAGCGCCGTCTGCAGCCCATCCGCGTGGAGGAGCCCTCCATCGCGCAGACCGTGGAGATGCTCAAGGGCGTCAAGCAGTATTATGAGGACTATCATCGCGTGCGCATGAGCGACACGCTGATCGAAAAAGCCGTCAATCTCTCCGAGCGCTATATCAACGACCGCTTCCTGCCGGATAAAGCCATCGACCTGCTGGACGAGGCCTGCACCTGCGCGAACCTGCGCAACAAGCATATCAGCGCGCTGGAAGAAGCGCAGCAGACGCTTGCCGCGCTGCAGGAGAAGGAAACCGCACTCATGGATGCGGAAGACAAGGACTATGAGGCGATCGCGGAGGTCAAGGCGGAGATCCTGCAGACCCAGAAGCAGATCGACGAGCTGGAGCCGCTGGCCGCCGACAATCAGGTGCTGGAGGATGATCTGGCCCGGGTGGTGCAGCTCTGGACGGGCATCCCCGCAAGCAAGGTGATCGAGAGCGACCTGCGCAAGCTCGGCAAGCTGGAGGAGAATCTCCGCGCCCATCTGATCGGGCAGGATGAGGCAATCAAGCTGGTCAGCGCCGCGATCCGCCGCGGTCGGGTGCAGATCAGTCCGCGCCGCCGCCCGGCGTCGTTCATCTTTGTCGGACCCACGGGCGTGGGCAAGACCGAGCTGGTCAAGCTCCTTGCAAAAGAGCTGTTTGAAACGCCGGAGACGCTGATCCGGCTGGATATGAGCGAATTCATGGAGAAGCACTCCGTTTCGTGCATCATCGGTTCGCCCCCGGGTTACGTCGGCTATGACGAGGCGGGGCAGCTGACCGAAAAGGTGCGCCGCAAGCCCTATTCGGTCGTGCTGTTTGACGAGATCGAAAAAGCGCATCCGGACGTGATGAATATCCTGCTGCAGATCCTCGACGAGGGCCGCATCACCGATGCGCAGGGACGCAACGTCAGCTTTGAAAACACGGTCATCATCATGACCTCCAATGCCGGCAGCAACCGCGGCAGCGGCGCGCTGGGCTTCGCGAAGACGAAGAACGAGGCGTCGAAGGAACGCGCGCTCAAGGCGCTGGGCGAATTCCTGCGCCCGGAATTCATCGGCCGTGTGGATGAGGTCGTGGTGTTCAACGACCTGAGCCAGGCGGATTATGAGCGCATCGCCGGGCTGATGCTTGAGGAGCTGGTGGATCCGCTGGCTGACAAGGGGATCACCTTTACATGGGACAACGCGGCGACCGCTGCGCTTGCGCGCATGTCCGCAGACGGCGTGCGCGGGGCGCGTGATCTGCGCAACGTCATCCGCCGCAAGGTGGAGGACGTGATCACGAGCGAGATCGTCAACCGCGTGGAGCAGCCGCTGACCGCCGTGGCCGTCACCGCCGAGGGCGACGACGTGCGCTGCACCTTCCTGCCGTAAGAAGCAAAACAACGACCCCTGCTGTTGCAATCTGACAGCAGGGGTCGTTTTATCGTATCTGCATCCATGCCGCCGTCAGCCGCTCCAGGCTCCAGGCGGCGTTGGCCGGGCTGGTGGAGGGTAGACAGACGGCGGGAATCCCGATCACGGGTTCCGTATACTTTTTATAATACTTCTCCGCCGTGCGCCCGTTGACGAAAATGCGGGTCACGGCGCTGCCGTTGAGGATGATCCGCAGGTCGTTTGGCGTCACGCTGCGGATCGTGCTGTCGGCGCTGCCTTCGATTTCACAGCTGCCGATCACGTCCCAGAGGGCGAGCCGGTGCGTGAGGATCAGCGCCTTCTTTTCGTCGATCGTCTGCGGGACCGGGCAGCCGAGCACCCGCGGGAGCACCTTCCAGAAGCGGTTCTGCGGATGGCCGTAGAAGAACGCGGCCTCCCGGGATTTGACCGAGGGGAAGGAGCCGAGGATCAGCGTTTCGGCATCGGCGGCAAACAGCGGCGGGATCGGATGAATCAGCATCAGAGCTTCCCCTTCAGCGCGTGGGAAAGCGGCTTATAGATCAGAATGCAGAGGATGGCGTCGATCAGGCCTTTGGCAGCTGTGAACGGCACGTTGAAGATCACCAGGCAGTTGAACAGCGCGTTGGACGTCGGGATCTGCGCCGCCTTCGGCAGGATCTCCTGATACATGCCGATGATCGCTTCCAGCGGCATGTGATAGAATTTGACATAGGCGGGATAGACCAGGAAATAATTCAGCGGCAGGCTGGCGATGCCCATGGCCAGCGCGCCCGCAACGGCTGCCAGCAGCGCGCCGCCGGTCGTCTTCTTCGCCTTATAGATAAAGCCGGCGACCAGGCAGAAGACCGCGCCGAGCAGGAAGTTGCTCAGCTCGCCGACCCCGGCGCTCGTGGTGCCCTTGATCAGAATATGCAGCAGGTTTTTGAGCAGCTCGATCAGTACGCCGTAGAACGGCCCGAGCACGAACGCGCCGAAGACGGCCGGCAGATCCGACACGTCAAACTTGATGAAGGCGGGCATGATGGGGATCGGGAACTCCACGAACATCAGCACGAAGGCGAGCGCGGAGAGCATCGCGGTGAGGGCGACGTTGAAGATTCTTTTCGATGATGCGGACATTTTAATAACCTCCAAAAAACAAAAATGCTCCGACGATCATCGGAGCATGATGGTTATGGGAATTGTGCGCACACAGATTCTCTCACATCCGGACTTTCTCGGCAGCGTTTCGAAACCCGCAATCGTCGAAAAAGCGCCCTTCACGCGCACGTCCCGCCGTTTTCGGCTTGAGATACGACCAGTATCCCTGCGCCGAAAAGCGACGCGATTGCGCGCAAATTGCATCTTTTTCGATGCGAATTCGGTTTGCGAAGCTCTGCCGAACCGTCGGTTGCGGAATTTCACCGCATCGGTCGCTTGCGCGATTCGTGGACTTTGACCACCGGTGGGGAATTGCACCCCGCCCCGAGAACTCGTTATCCTCATTATATGCAAATTGACGCGTTTGTCAAGAGGCAACGCAGGTTTTCTGCCGCAGGAATTGAAAAAAGCAGAAAGCCGCGGTCTGCTTTTGCAAAAAACCACCGCGCTGCAGATTTGCCTGCAGCGCGGTGCGCATTTGATGAATGAGATAAAGCTTAGCCCTTGATGGCGCCGAAGATGAGCTTGCCGAGATTGAGGATCTCTTTGAAATCGATCGCGCCGAAGAGCGCCTTCACGATGCTGACAACGTTGCCGAGGATGTCGCCCCAGGCAATGCCCTTGACCGCGTCGACCAGCTTGCCGGCATAGAGCTTGAGATAGCCGATGGTGCTGTAGTCGCCGTTATGCTTGCAGGTGGCAACGTGGACGTCATAAGCTTCCTTCGTTGCGAACTTCTCGCCGCAGCCGCCGTCCTTATAATCATCGCCGGAATAGGGGCAGACGATGTAGTGGCCGTCGGTGTGGTTGTAGAGCGTCATGTGCTCGGTGTAGGCCTTCTCGGTGGTGAAGGTTTCACCGCAGTACGGGCAGGAGGTCTGCCAGGCGAACGCCATCACGGAAACGGACGAGAGAATGAAAAGAACTGCGAAGAAGACGGATAAGAACTTTTTCATTTTGCAACCTCTTTTTTTACATATTTGCAGATCGACTGCTTAAAGGGATTTTATCATTTTTTGCCTGCGCTGTCAATAGATTTATTCAGAAATTGTTAAAAAATCGTTCGTATTTCCATCGAAGCGGCGGCAGTTCTTTCCGCGCGAAATTTTCATTTTTTTCATATTGTCTTCACAATTAACCTGTATTCTGAAAAAAGAAAGGAAGTGAAGACCGTGAAACGCTTTGCCGCGCTCATGCTCTGCGCCGCCCTGCTGCTCTGCACCGCCTGCGGCGCGCAGCCAACGGAAGAAACAACTTCGGCCGTCGATGCCGCAGCATTGTCGGCTGCGCCGTTTGAAGAAGCGAAGGTGCAATTGACGGCAGAAGAGCAGAAGCTGTATGATGAATTCCTGACGGCGCAGTTTCGCTGGTTTTTCGAAAAGCGCGAGGGAGACAGCTCACAAGTTGTGAAAGAATGGAGGACGCCCCCGCAGATCGACCTTTCCAATTGGATGTATGCGTTTTATGATCTGGAGCAGGACGGGACGCATGAATTGCTCAAAATGCAGAGATCTCATCTTCCAGGAGAGGATTACGGTGTTTTGGCAGTTTATTGCATTCAGAACGGAGCGGTCACAGAGCGGTGGTTGGATGCATATCAAGTGGATGCCTATTATTGCTATCCGATTGTTTTGAGCAACGGCATGCTGCGCTCGACGATCTATTACGGGCACGACCCGGGATACGCCTATATGGAGCTGATCAACGGCAAATACGTTGTGACGGATTCGATCACGACGCCGGAGGACTGGTTCGGCGCGCAGGATGATTATAAATATTATGACGGTTCATCAACAAAAACGCTCACATATGAGGAATACAAACAGAAGATCAAGGAGCTGGATGACGGCGCCGTGCCGGTCAGCCTTGCATCAATGACGCTGCTGGAATTCGGGCAGGTGCGCAAGCTTCCGACGAGATGGCTGGATGCGCCGACGAACCAGACGGTTTCTTTTGACGCGCCGCGCAGCCATCCGCTGCCGCGCAATCCGCATCTGGCGGCAATGCACAACCACTTTGCGGAAAGCCGTTTGACAGTCTATACATGGGCTATGGAGTCTTATATGGGATCGGGCGCAAACTACGGACGTGCGGAGCCGGCAAAGCCGTATTATGCGCTGTATGATCTGGACGGCAACGGCGACGACGAGCTGTTCCTCGGAGAGAAGCGGGGAGACGTTATCGCAATGACTGTCATATATTACTTTGCCGACGCCGCTTCCGAAGCAGCTGCGGAATTGCGGATCGAAGATGAAAGGATCAACGGAAGCTTTACGGTGCTTTCCAACGGCTGGATCGTTTGCGAAACGAAACTGAACGGCAGCGTTTCCAATTCCGATCGGCACTATTGGGGGATCGGAGAAACCGTTCAGCGCGCAGAGCTCTGGCAATACGGAAAAGAGGCGGCGCTTTATGATTTTTCCGGCACGCCTTCCCAGGAGGGGAAAGGGTATATTCTGCCCCTGTCGCTCAAGCCGAAGGCGTATGAACGGCAGCGCGCCGTGTTCGAGGCGGGCGCGTCGGTCGTCACGCTCGAATGGAAGCCGCTGGAAGAATACGGAAAATGACGGAATGAGGCAATCGATAAAGAACGAGGCTGCTGCTGCAGCCTCTGTTTTTTATCTAAAATCACGAAAAACTTGCATTTTATATTTGTATTTTCATTCAACCTCTGCTATAATACAAATATCTATAGGTGTTTTCATTGAAAGGAGCGTGGCGCCGATGAATTTTACCCCCATCGGCAGCGGGCAGACCTATGAGGGCTTCTGCCTGATCAAATCCGTCGAAAAAAAGATGACGGCCAAGGGCGTGCCCTATCTGGATCTGACGCTGGCGGATCCCGGCGGCGAGATCAACGCCAAGCACTGGGATTATAAGGAAGCGGCGAGCGGCACATTTGAAAAGTTCGATTTCGTGAAGGTGCGCGGCTCGTTCGTGCCCTTCAACGACGCGCTGCAGTTCCGCGTGGAGCGCATCCGCAAGGTGCAGCCCTCCGATCACGCGCGGATCGAGGACTACGTGCCCTCCGCCCCGTGGAGCGGCGAAGCGATGCTCGCCGAGCTCGAGGGCATCGTCGAGGCGTTCCGCGACGCCGAGCTGCGGCTGCTGGTCACGAAGGTGCTCGAGAGCTGCCGCGACCGGCTGCTCTATTGGCCGGCGGCGAAAAACCTGCACCACGCCGTGCGCGGCGGGCTGCTGATGCACACGCTCTCGATCCTCCGGCTCGCGGAGGACGTCTGCAGGCTCTACGGCTTCGTCGATCACGATCTGCTCTGCGCCGGCGTGATCCTCCACGACGTCGCCAAGCTCGAGGAGCTGCAGGTGGCGGAGACCGGCATCGCCGGGGAATACACCGTGCGCGGCAATCTGCTCGGCCACCTGGTGATGGGCGCGATGACCGTGGACCGCATCGGGCGCGAAAACGGGATCAGCGAGCAGACCCTGACGCTTGTGGAGCACATGCTGATCTCGCACCACGGCACGCCGGAATTCGGCGCGGCGAAGCTGCCGATGTTCATCGAAGCGGAGGTGCTCTCGCAGCTCGACCTGCTGGACGCGCGCCTCTTTGAAATGGCGCATGCCGTTGAGAACGTGGAGGTCGACGCCTTCACGCCGCGGCAGTGGGCGCTGGAAAACCGCATTCTCTATCGTCACGGCCGCACGCAGGGCGATCAGGTCAACCTGCTGCCGCCGGACGCTGAAAAGGAAAACGAAAACTGAAGATATGAGGAGGTATTACCATGAGAAACCATGAAGTGACCCGCGTGCAGCCCCTGCTGAAGCCGGACGGCACCCTGCGTGAGCCGGGCTGGTCGAAGCAGCTGTATCAGATCTATGACCGCAAGGCGATCAAAGCGCCGAAATTCCGCATCAAGGAGTGGGATTATTATCTGATCCTCTCCGAGAAGAATCAGTTCGGCGTGGCGCCCACGATCTCGGACGACGGCTACATCGGTCTGCAGTCCGTATCCCTGCTGGATTTCACGATCCCGTGGGAGCACACCGAAACCATTCTGAACGTCTGCCCGATGGGCAAATTCAAGCTGCCCTCCACGAGCGCGACGGGCAACACGGTCTATCATGACAAGCGGCTGGATATGGAGTTCCGCGTCAGCGAGGGCAAGCGCCGCCTGATCTGCAACTTCAAGAATTTCCAGGACGGCAAGACCTTCTCCTGCGATATCACGCTGGCCCAGCCGGAACAGGATACCATGGTCATCGCGACGCCGTGGAAGGAGAAGAAGACCGCGTTCTACTACAACCAGAAGATCAACTGCATGCGCGCGAGCGGCAAGGCGACCTTCGACGGCAAGGACTATATTTTTGATCCCGCCACCGATTTCGGCACCCTCGACTGGGGCCGCGGCGTGTGGACCTATGACAACACCTGGTATTGGGGCAGCGGCAACTGCGACCTGAACGGCCATGCCTTCGGCTTCAATATCGGCTACGGCTTCGGCGACACCA
>JAFWCS010000459.1 GCA_017534365.1 Clostridia bacterium
CAGACGATCCCCTTTTGTTTTTTTCTTGCCGAGTCCCTTGAGCGTCGGGACGATCGTCGTGTTCAGCGACTCCCGGAAATGCGTGATCTGAAGGCCCCGGGTGCGGACCGTCAGATAGATCCCGGTGCCGAGGATCAGAATGATCATCGGCCAGCCCCAGACGAGCCCGTTCAGCGTGTCGTTGATACGTTCGATCGCGGAGAGCAGGTTTTTCCACATTGTTGTTTCCTTCTTTCATCGGATTGCCAAGCATGCGCTCGATCCCGGTTTCCGTTGGCTGCTTTTGCCCCATACTTTCGTTAAACAAGCTCGGAAGATGCGCAAAAAAAGACAGCCGGCAACGGGATTGCTGACTGTCTGAACGCAAAGCGATTCGCGCCGCACTCCGTCCTTTTGCCTGAGAGATTCGGGAGCTGCCGCCCCCTTGCACCTTCGGCATCCGATTCTGATCGGAATTCTCCGGAGTTCGTCAGCAAACAGTCAAAGAACAGCGCCTTTTTCTGCAAGCTTCAACCGAACGGTTTCTTTTTTGGTATTTTATCATATGCCTGCGCCCTTGTCAAGGGATCGCGGCATATCCGGCCGGGACATCGCGCGGTTCCGCGCCGCTTGAATCATCGGCAGGGATCGCCCGGAACGCGGTTCCTTCTCAATCCGGCCGCCGCCCCGTCTGATCGGCGCCGTCGCGCGGCGCACTGCGGCTCCGGCGTCTGCCGGCGGTGGCGGCAAAGGCCGCAAGCGCGGTCAGCATCACGGCAACCGCCGCAGTCAAAGCGGTCTGCAGGGTGTGGCCCTTTGCGTAAAGCCGCACGCTCTCCGGCGGAATCCCGGTGGTGGGTTCCGCCGTGACGTAGACCTCCGAAATGATGACGACCTCCCGCGCAGGCGCTTCGGTCTGCGTCGATTTTTCGGCGGCGGGGATGGAAGGCGCGCGTTCTGCCTTCATCGTTTGCTTTTTCGTCGCTTTCGTTTCTTTCGGCGCTATCGTCTGCGCAGCGGTCGAAGCGGTCGTCGACGCTGCGGTCGTGCGCCTGGCGGCGGTATAGTTGTAATTGTAGGTATAAACGGGGCCGCTGTCGTGCTTGAAATACTCCTCCGTTGTCGTCACGGCCGGCTTGCTTTTGGTGGTTTTGTCCTCCGCCGGCGTGTCAGATCCGGCCGGCGCAGGTGTTGTCTTCTGCCCCAGGCCGGTTGCAACCGTGAAGGAATAGCGGTTGGAGGGAATGCCCGCCGCGTCGAAAAAGCGCACCGCCAGCGGCAGCTCCGCAGGCAGGCCCTCCTTGACGCCGATGCACAGCTCGCAGATCACGCCGTGCTGTTCGTCGATCGAAAGCGCGCCCTCCACGCTGTAAAGGTAGGCGTCCGGCGTTTCCGCCGGCTGCGTGACGGTGAAGGTGATCGGCGACGCATCCGCAACGGTCAGAATCACGCCGGCAACTGCGGAATCCTGCGTAATCGCCGGATCGATATACATGAAGCAGAGATAGACGCGCTGCGTCTCCGGGTCAATCAGATATTTCA
>JAFWCS010000460.1 GCA_017534365.1 Clostridia bacterium
CGCGCAGCCGTCCGCGCGGCGCCGGCGTTTCGGAAATCAGCACAAACAACCGCAAGCACCCTTTCACATAAAAAATACCGGGAAGCTCCCGGTATTCATTCCTATGCGGCGCCGGCGAAAAAATGCGGATCTCCGCTGCCCGTGCGCCTTATTCCTGCGCATCCTCCAGCACGGCTTCGACCTCGGCGTCGGTCAGCGGGCGGCAGTCGCCGAGGGAGAGGGCGGGGTCGAGCCGCAGGCGGCCGATCTGCGTGCGGTGCAGCTGCTCCACGTGGCTGCCGACGGCGGCAACCATGCGCTTGACCTGATGATATTTGCCCTCCCGGATGCGGATCTCGGCGCAGGGAACGCCCTCACGTGTAAAGGCTTTCACCTTTGCAGGCAGGCAGCCCGTGCCGTCCGCCAGGCGGATGCCGGCCTCCAGCGCGGCCACGGCATCAGCGTCCAGCGCAGCGGAGAGCGTCACCTCGTAGGTTTTGTAAACGTGGTGCGCGGGGCTCATGATCCGGTGGGTAAACGCGCCGTCATCCGTGATGATCAGCAGGCCGGTGCTGTCCCGGTCCAGCCGCCCGGCAGGGAAAAGAGAGCGCCGGCGCAGCGCGGCGGGCAGGATATCCAGCACGGTCTCCTTCGCCGGGTCCGTCGTTGCGCTGATGACGCCCTGCGGCTTGTTGAGCATCAGGTACAGATGCTCCTTCATCGTAAAGTTGTATCCTTTCACGGCGACGTCGTCCGTCTCCGTGTCGATCAGTTCTTCCGCCCGCATCGCCCGCCGCCCGTTGACGGTGACGGCCGCGTCCTTGATCAGCTGCCGCGCCTCCTTGCGCGAGACGTTGCAGTGCAGAGCAATCAGCTTGTCCAGCCGTTTCAGCGCCATAAAGTGCCTCCTGCATTTCTTTCCGATACTGAAAAAATGGCGCGCCGCAAGCTGGTTGCAACGCGCCATTGGGGGTTACGCAGTGAAACTTACGCAAGCTCCGCGAAGTATTTGATGGTACGAACCATCTGGCTGGTGTAGGAATTCTCGTTGTCATACCACGCAACGACCTGCACCTGATAGAGATCGTCCGCCAGCTTGGAGACCATGGTCTGGGTGGCGTCGAACAGGGAGCCGAAACGCATGCCGATGACGTCGGAGGAAACGATGGGATCCTCATTGTAGCCGAAGGATTCGGAAGCGGCAGCCTTCATCGCGGCGTTGATGCCTTCCTTGGTCACGTCCGCAGCCTTGACAACGGCGGTCAGGATCGTGGTGGAGTCGGTGGGAACGGGCACGCGCTGCGCGGAGCCGATGAGCTTGCCGTTGAGCTCGGGGATGACAAGGCCGATCGCCTTCGCGGCGCCGGTGGAGTTGGGAACGATGTTCGCAGCGCCAGCGCGGGCACGGCGGAGGTCACCCTTTCTGTGGGGGCCGTCAAGGATCATCTGGTCACCGGTGTAGGCGTGGATCGTGCTCATGATGCCGCTCTGGATGGGGGCGTAGTTGTTGAGCGCCTTCGCCATGGGGGCCAGGCAGTTGGTGGTGCAGGAAGCGGCGGAGATGATGGTATCTTCCGCAGTGAGGGTATCCTCGTTCACGCTGAAAACGATGGTGGGCAGGTCGTTGCCCGCGGGAGCGGAAATGACGACCTTCTTCGCGCCGGCGTCAATGTGCGCCTGGCTCTTATCCTTGGAGCAGTAGAAACCGGTGCACTCCAGAACGACGTCAACACCCAGCTCGCCCCAGGGGAGATCCTTCGCGTCCTTCTCGGCATAGATCTTCAGGACCTTGCCGTCGACGGTGATGGTGCCGGCTTCGTCATCCGAAGTCACGGTGTGCAGGTTCTCGCCGATGCGGCCGATGTAGTTGCCCTGCGCGGTGTCGTACTTGAGAAGATGCGCAAGCATGGAGGGCTTGGTCAGATCGTTGATCGCAACGATCTCATACCCCTCAGCGTCGAACATCTGACGGAACGCGAGACGGCCGATGCGGCCGAAGCCATTGATTGCAACTTTGACTGCCATAGTAAATTACCTCCAAAAATGATTTCATTATTTTTGACCGTATTTATTTTAATCAGTTTCGCGCGAATATGCAACCTTTTTTTTCACGATCGGGAAAGTTTTGGTGATGTGAACAAAATTCACAGCCGCAAACGGCAAATCGGCATGAAAGTGCCGAAGAATCATTTGTGATATTTCCCGCCGCCCGCGATCATGAAGGCGCGGTAGATCTGCTCGAGCAGCATCACGCGGGCGAGCTGATGCGGGAACGTCATCGGACTCATGGAAAGCCGCAGCCGCGCGCGCTGCTTGACCGCAGGGGCCAGGCCGTAGGAGCCGCCGATGACGAAAGCAACGTCGGACACGCCGCCGACCGCAAGGGTCTGCAGCCGTTCGCTCAGCGCCTCGGAGGAGAGCAGCTTGCCCTCGATGCACAGCGCGATCACCTCGGCGCGGGGCGGGAGCTGCGCCAGGATGCGCCGGCCCTCGTCCTCCAGCGCAGCGTCGATCTGCGCCGGATTCGGCGCGTCCGGCAGCCGCGCGGGCGGCAGCTCGGTCACGGTCAGACGGCAGAAGGCGCCCAGCCGCTTCTGATATTCCGCGGCCGCCATGCGCAGATAGTCCTCTTTCAGCTTGCCGATGCAGAGCAGTTGGATGTTGAGCATGCTTCCTCCCTCACAGACCGATCACGGGATTGCGGTCGCCCGCCACCTGCAGCAGATAGTCGGCGCCTTCCTGCGCGCCGGCGATCCGCAGCTCGGCGCGGGTCGTTTCCCGCGCGAGGGCGGGCAGGTTGTTTTCTTTGCTCAAATGGCCGAGCACGAAGCGCGTCGTGCCGCTCTCCAGCAGCTGCACCGCCGTTTCGGCGCAACGGTCGTTGCAGAGATGGCCGTGGTCGGAGAGAATGCGTTCCTTGAGAAAATACGGATAGGGCCCGTTTTGGAGCATGCGGAGATCGTGATTGGATTCGAGCAGCACCAGATCGCAGCCGGTGATCGCGTCCAGAACGGTCGGCGTGACACAGCCGATGTCGGTCGCCACGGCCAGCCGCTTGCCGTCCGGCGCGACGACGGTGAAGCCCGTGCTTTCCCGCGCGTCATGCGGGGTGCGGAACGGGCGCACGAAAAAGCCCCCGGCCTCAACGCCCTGCGCAGAAAGGACGCGGGTGCGCGTGCCGGCGTCGATCGCCTTCGCTTCCTCGATGCCTGCGAGCGTACCGGCCGAGGCATAGACGTCGATCCCGTGGCGCTTGGCGAAGACGCGCAGGCCGCTGATATGGTCGTTATGTTCGTGGGTGACGAAGATCGCAGCGATCTGCGCCGGCGCCACGCCGATCTCCGCGAGCGCCAGCTCCGTGCGCTTCGCGCTCACGCCGATATCGATGAGGATGCCGCCGCCCGCCGCGCCGATGAAGGTGCAGTTGCCGCTGCTGGAGGAAAACAGGGAACAG
>JAFWCS010000461.1 GCA_017534365.1 Clostridia bacterium
CTCGGCAGAACGGTATTTACGGAGGATTAACAGACGATGGGGAGAAAAGCCGCAGTAACGCGCAAAACGAAGGAAACGCAGATCGAGCTGACCATTGACCTGGACGGCAGGGGGATTACGGAGATCTCCACCGGCGTCGGATTTTTCGATCATATGCTGGACGGCTTTGCCCGCCACGGCCTCTTTGATCTTTCGGTAAAGGTGAAGGGAGACCTGGAGGTGGACGATCACCACACCGTGGAGGATATCGGCATCGCGCTCGGGCAGGCCTTTGCCGCGGCGCTCGGCGACAAGCGCGGCATCACACGCTACGGCAGCGCCATCCTGCCCATGGACGAAGCGCTGATCCTCACGGCGGTCGATCTCTCCGGCCGCTGCTGCCCGGTGATCGATCTGCAGATCCCGACGCAGAAGGTCGGCACGTTCGATACCGAACTGGTGGAAGAATTCTGGCTCGGCTTCTGCCGCGCCGCCGCCTGCAACCTGCATATCAAGCAGCTGGCCGGATCCAACGCGCATCACATCATCGAAGGCGCGTTCAAATCCGCCGCGCGTTCCCTGCGGCAGGCCGTCGCCCTTGATCCGCGCGCCGAAGGGCAGATCCCCTCGACGAAAGGGGTGCTCTGATGATCGCCATCATCGACTACGGCGTGGGCAATCTTTTCTCGCTGCAAAGCTCCTTTGCCGCCATCGGCGCCGAAGCCGTCGCCACCCGCGACCCGGCGGTGATCCGCAGCGCAGACCGGCTGATCCTGCCGGGCGTCGGCGCTTTTGCGGACGCGGCGGAAAAGCTGCGCGCCACGGGCATGGACGCGCTCGTTCTTGACGCCGCTGCCGCCGGCAAACCGCTGCTTGGCATCTGCCTCGGGATGCAGCTGCTTTTTGACACGAGCTATGAATACGGCGTCCACAAGGGGCTCGGCCTGCTGCGCGGCAGCATCCGCCCGATCGCGGACGTGATCCCGGCGGGGCTGAAGATCCCGCACATCGGCTGGAACGCCCTGCAAATCCAAAAAGAAACGCCGCTGTTCAAATACATCAACAACGGCGATCACGTGTATTTTGTACATTCTTACTATGCCGCAGACTGCGGCGACGCGCTGATCGCGACTGCGGACTACGGCGCGCCGCTGACGGCGTCGGTCGGATCCGGCAACGTCTTCGGCTGCCAGTTCCATCCGGAAAAAAGCGGCGACGTGGGGCTGAATATCCTGCGTGCCTTCTGTGAAACGGAGGTGCCGGCATGATCCTTTTCCCCGCCGTCGATCTCTATGACGGCAAGGCCGTGCGGCTTTATCAGGGCGATTACGCGCAGATGACCGTCTACAGCGACGATCCCGTTTCCGTGGCGCGCGATTTCCGGCGCTGCGGCGCAGATCATATCCATCTGGTGGATCTGGCAGGTGCGCGGGACGGCGGCACGCCGAATTTTGAAACCGTCTGCCGCATCAAGGCGGAGGCCGGCGTCTTCTGCGAAATCGGCGGCGGCATCCGCTCCATGGAGGTCGTGGAACGCTACGCCGCGGCCGGCCTGGACCGTATCATCCTCGGCACCGCAGCCGTGACCGACCCAGCCTTCCTCGCGGCGGCCGTGGAGCGCTGCGGCGACAAGATCGCGGTCGGCGTCGACATCAAAGACGGCTGCGTCGCCGTCAAGGGCTGGACGGAAAGCTCCGGGCTGGAGGCCTTTGAATTCTGCGCGCGGATGCAGTCCCTCGGCGTGCGCACGCTGATCTGCACCGACATCAGCCGCGACGGCGCGATGCAGGGCGCGAACCTGCCGCTGTATCAGCAGCTGAGCGAACGCTTTTCCATGCAGATCGTCGCCTCGGGCGGCGTTTCCTCGCTGGACGACGTGCGGGCCC
>JAFWCS010000462.1 GCA_017534365.1 Clostridia bacterium
AGCGCGTTATAGTTGAGCAGATCCTCTGTGCGGGAATCGCCGATGAAGAGCGTCTCTTCAAAATAGCCCTCCGGCGCCTGGCCGAGCTTGCGGCTGCCGGGCGCAGCGGTCGTCGCCGCGTCTGTCGCGGTCGTCTCCGTCGCCTGGGTGAGATCGGCGGCGGTCGTTGCGGGATCGGTCTGCGCAAAGCCGGAATCCGTCGTGGTCTGCGCCTGCGTCGCAGGGGTCTCGCCCTTCTTAACGCCGCAGCCGGTCAGCGCAACGGTCAGGACCGTCAGCAATGCAAGAAACAGACTCAGATATTTTTTCATAATGATTCTCCTTTTGATTCATAGGACTTCACAAAGGCGTCGATCATCCGCGCCGCGCGGTCGGCCGCAACAGGCAGGAATTCCGCATAATCCATATGGCCGCTCCCGTCCGCGCAGTCGCTGGCCGCGCGCACGACGCTGAAGGGCACGCCGTTGCACACGCAGACCTGCGCGATGCTGGCCCCTTCCATCTCACAGGCGATCACGCGCTCAAACGTCTGCGTGATCCACTGCTTTTTGGCGGGATCCGCAATAAACTGATCGCCGGAAGCGATGGTGCCGCGCAGACAGCGCGCTTCCCCGACGGACGCGGCCGCCTTCTCAAGCGCAGCGGTCACAGCGGGATCGGTCGGCAGATAAACGCAATCCGGGCCGGACAGATAGCCGGGCGGATCGCCGAGGGGCGTGGTATCCATATCATGCTGCACCAGCTGCTCCGCCACGGCAAGATCGCCGATGCGCAGATCCGCGTGCATGCTGCCGCCCACACCGGTGTTGATGATGCAGTCCGGCGCGTAACGCAGGATCATGGTCTGCGCGCACATGGCGGCGGACACCTTGCCGATGCCGCACACGGCGGTCACGACCGGCTTGCCGTGCAGCAAACCGCTGACAAATTCCATGCCGCCGATGGTCTCGTTTTGCGTCTGCTCCATCCAGCTGCGGATCGTTTCCACTTCGATGCGCATGGCGCCGATGATCCCGATCATAATAAGCCTCCGTGTATTTTTTCCCATTCTATCACGGAACAGAAGAAAAATCAACACGGAGGCCATGAAAATCTGCGCGGACAATCCGGCGGAAAACTAGGAATATTATCCAAAAGTCAGTCCGCTATTTCGACCGGGATCTCCGCCGGTTCCTCCTGCGCGAAAGACGGCAGGCTGCGGGTCAGCGGCAGAACGGCTGCAAGCTGCAGGGCAAACGATCTTTTTACGTTTTTCATTCCGCAACCGCCACCGGCACGGCGCCGTCGGGCAGACCGGACGACGCATACTTGAAACCGATCTCAAAGCTGCCGTCTTCCTGCGGCACGGCATAGAGATTCTTCACGGTGAATCCCGCCGCGATCTCTTTTTTGTGAAGCTGTTTGTCCAGCGCGTCGGCAAGGGTCTCGACGATGACCGCCGGGACGAACAGCGGCGCAATCAGCAGCACGCCCGCGGCGATCGGCCCGGCAAAGGGAATAAAAAACGTCGGCCCCGCCAGAAGCGGCCCGAAGAGGCCCATCGCCAGAAAGGCGCCGGATTCTTCCAGGTCGGGGAGATAAACGCGCGTCGCCCATTTCACATACCCGGCGCGGTATTCCTCGAATTCCGCCGGCGTAATATCGCAGACGACCGCTTCCTGCGGCGTATCCGCATCGCTTTCCTCCGGCGCGGCAGGGGCATCCTCCGCCGGCTGCGCGGGGTCCTCTTCCGTCTGCACCTGCAGCTCCGCCGTCCAGCCGCACTGGCCGGTCCGCGGCTCGTCCTCGAGCGCAAAGGCGCGCAGACTCATGGGCAGGAGCATCATGACGGCAAGCAGCAGAGCAAAGAGTTTTTTTGCGTTTTTCATCGGAATCCCTCCGTTTCTTTTGATGGCTCTATTGTACGCTGCGGCCGATTAAGATTCCAGTGGGGAGCGCCTTAAGATTTGCGGAAGAGGGATTAAGGATTCCTTAAGGACAGCGTCAAAACGCACAAAAACCGCCCTGAATTTTCTACTCCGGATTTCCAAAATCCGATTGCGCCGGGGCGGATGATGTGATAAAATATATTAAATATAGATTCTTTTATAATGGGGGGCGGTCCTTTGCAGCCGGAAACCATCCTGCTTATGCTGCTCCTGCTGCTTGCCGCCGCGGCCGTCGGCCTGCTGATCGCCGTGCTTGTGCGGCTGAGACATGACCCTGCGCGCGGCTTTGCGCAGAAGCTGGATGATGAATTCGAACGCAGCCGGCGGGAAGCGCGGCAGGCGGAGCAGCAGCAGCGCGAGGAGCTGGACCGCGAGCTGGATCAGATGCGCGGGCAGCTGGAGGCGCTGCGGCTGGAAACAGCCAGAAACCAGACGGAGCTGGCGCACCGCGTAGCGGATTCGCTCAACCAGATCCGCATCCAGAATCTGGAGCAGGCCAACCGCCAGAGTCAGGCGCAGGCACAGGCGCTGGAAAGCCTGCGCCGCAGCAACGAGGAAAAGCTCGAGCAGATGCGGCAGACCGTGGAGGAGAAGCTGACCGAGACGCTTTCGCAGCGGCTGGACAGCTCCTTCCGCACCGTTTCCGACCGCCTGGAAAGCGTCAACAAATCGCTCGGCGAGATGAAAGAGCTCTCCGGCGGCGTCACCGCAAACGTCACCGCGCTCAACCGTGTGCTGACCAACGTCAAGGCGCGCGGCACCTGGGCGGAGGTGCAGCTCGCATCGATCCTCGACCAGACGCTGCCGGGGCAGTATGAAACGAACTTCGCGCCGGATCCGGCTTCCAAGGAGCGCGTGGAATTCGCCGTGCGCATCCCGACGGGCGAGGGCGGCAGCATCGCCTATCTGCCGATCGACTCCAAGTTCCCGATGGAGGATTACGTGCGTCTGTGCGCCGCCGCCGACCGGGCGGACGCCGAAGGCCTGGCCACCGCGCGCAAGGCGCTCGAGCTGCGTGTGCTCGCGGAAGCGAAGGCGGTCTCCAAATACATCCAGGTCCCGCGCACGACGCCCTTTGCCATTCTCTATCTGGCCACGGAGGGGCTGTATGCCGAGATCGCGGCCTCGCGCACCGGCATCGCAGAAAAAATCCAGCGCGTCTACGGGGTGATGCTCGCCGGGCCGTCCACGGTCACGGCGCTGCTCAACTCCCTCTCGATGGGCCTGCGGGCCGTCGCGATCAACGAAAAAGCAAACGAGGTCCGCACGCTGCTGGCCGCCGCAAGGGCGCAATATGAGAAATTCGGCGCGCAGCTGGCGAAGGCGCGCGCCAAGATCGACGAGGCCGGCCGCTCGCTGGATGAAGCGGGCAAACGCAATGAGATCATTGCGAAAAAGCTGAAAAATGCCGACGCGCTCGGGGCGGAGGACGCCGACGCAGTGCTGGGGCTGAATGATACGGAAAATTAAAATCGGAGGAGATAAATATGAAAGACCCGAAAGAAATCCTTGCGCAGATGACGCTGGAAGAGAAGGCTTCCCTTCTGGACGGCAAAAACTTCTGGGAACTGAAGGCCTATGAGAAATACGGCATCGAATCCTTCTTTGTCTGCGACGGCCCGCACGGCCTGCGCAAAAAGAATTATGACAAAAACGGTTCCAGCCTCTCCAACAGCGTGCCGTCCATCTGCTATCCCACGGCGGTGACCACCGCCTGCTCCTGGGATCCCGACCTGCTGCGCGAGATGGGCGTGGCGCTGGGCAAGAAATGCCTGAGCGAGCGCGTCGGCGTGCTGCTCGGCCCCGGCATCAACATGAAGCGTTCTCCCCTGTGCGGACGCAACTTTGAGTATTTCTCCGAGGATCCCGTGCTTGCGGGCGAGCTGGCGGCCGGCCTGATCGAGGGCGTGCAGTCGCAGGGCGTCGGCACGTCGCTGAAGCATTTTTGCGCCAACAGCCAGGAGACCCGCCGCATGACCGGCGATTCCGTGGTCGACGAGCGCGCGCTGCGCGAGATCTATCTGACCGGTTTTGAGATCGCGGTCAAGAAAGCGAAGCCCTGGACCGTGATGAATTCCTACAACAAGATCAACGGCATGCACGGCTCCGAGAACCGTCACACGCAGGTCGAGATCCTGCGCGACGAATGGGGCTACGACGGCGTCGTGGTCAGCGACTGGGGCGCGGTGAACGACCGCGTGCTGGGCGTGAAAAACGGCAACGATCTCGAAATGCCCTCCTCCACCGGCAGCGGCACGCGCAAGATCCTGGAAGCCGTCAAAAACGGCACGCTGGACGAGGCTGTGGTCAACGAGCGCGCGCTGAACATGCTCAACCTGATGAAAAAAGCGCTCGACGGCGTTCAGCCCGGCTACAAGTACAACGACGCGGACGATCAGCCGCTTGCACGCCGTGTGGCGGCGGAATCCATGGTGCTGCTCAAGAACAACGGCATCCTGCCGCTGAAGGCGGACGCGAAGCTCGCCGTGATCGGCGATTTCGCCATCGAGCCGCGCTATCAGGGTGCCGGCTCCTCCCAGATCAATCCGACCCAGCTGGACAACGCGCTGACCGAATTCAGCGCTGCCGGCTTCGATTATGAATATTCGCAGGGCTATGAGCGCTCGCTCAAGAAAGCGAAAAAGAACCCTGCCCTCATCGCCGCCGCGGCGGAAACCGCGAAGCACTGCGACGTCGCCGTGGTCTTCATCGGCCTGACGGAGGACTTTGAATCCGAGGGCTACGACCGCCCGCACATGCAGCTGCCCGAGGCGCACAACGCGCTGGTAGAGGCCGTCGTCAAGGCGAATCCCAACACGGTGATCGTCCTCTCCGGCGGTTCGCCCGTGGAGCTGCCGTGGTATGACAGCGTGCCCGCGATCCTGAATTCCTATCTCGGCGGTCAGGCCGGCGCGGGCGCCGTGGTCGACCTGCTCAGCGGCAAGGCGAATCCCTGCGGCAAGCTGGCGGAGACCTATCCGATCAGCTACGCCGACACGCCGGCGGTCAACAACTTCCCCGGCAACCCGGCGACCGTGGAATACCGCGAGAGCATCTACATCGGCTATCGCTATTATGAGAAGGCCGGCGTGCCCGTGCGTTTCCCCTTCGGTCACGGCCTGAGCTACACGACCTTTGCCTATTCCGATCTGCGGCTGGACAAGGGCGCGATGAATGAGAACGACACGCTCACCGTCACGTTCAAGATCAAAAACACCGGCACCGTCGCCGGCAGCGAGATCGCCCAGCTCTACGTCGGCGACCGCGAAAGCACGATCTTCCGCCCGGTCAAGGAGCTCAAGGCCTTCAAGAAGGTCACCCTTGCGCCCGGCGAAGAAACGACCGTCTCCCTCACGCTGGATCGCCGTGCGTTCGCCTTCTTCAACGTCAAAACGAACGACTGGTGCGTCGAAAGCGGCGAATTCGACCTCTATGTCGGCGCGTCGAGCGCGGATATCCGTCTGCAGGGCGTGATCAACGTCGCTGCGGCCAAGGCGGAGATCCCCGACTACCGCAAGAGCGCGCCCGTTTACTACACCGGCAAGGTGCAGGAGGTGGCGGACGAACAGTTCGTCGCCGTGCTCGGCCGTGAGATCCCGCCGACCGTCAAGGACAAATCCCTGCCGATCGACGTGACCGACAACTTCGAGAACGCCGCCCACACCAAGAACGGCGCCAAGCTTTATAAGATGCTCAAGAAGTTCGTGCCGGACGGCTTTGCCAGCGCCATCGCGCTGCAGACGCCCTTCCGCGATTTCATCAGCATGAGCGGCGGCGTCTTCAGCGAGGACATTGCGGACGGCCTGCTTCGGATCCTCAACGGCGAAAAGGGCGGCATGCGCAAGATCCTGAAAAACGTTCCCAAGGCGCTCAAGGGCGTCGGCCCCTTGATGAAGAACATCTGACACGGAGGAAAGGAAAATGAAAAAGACATCCCTGTGGATCAAAGCGATCAGCGTTGTGCTGGCGCTGAGCCTGGTGCTCGCGGCGATCCCGATGATGGCAAGCGCAGACGACGCGTCCGTCCGCTTCGGTCTGCTCAGCGACGTGCATTATTATCCGAACTCGCTCAAGGGCGACCGCGGCGCGGCCTATCAGGAATTCACCCGCCTGAAGGGCAAGGAATATAACGAAAACAATTCCATTCTCGCCAACGCGCTCGACGGCTTTGAGCGGAAAGCGGCCGAGGACGGCCTGGATTTCGTGCTGCTTCCCGGCGACCTGACCAAGGACGGCGAGCTGGAAGGCCACAAGGAGCTGGCGGCGAAGCTGGAGGCCTTTGAGGAAAAGACCGGCGTCCCCGTCTACGTCATCCTCGGCAACCACGACGTCAACAATTCCGACGCCTGCACCTTTGAAAACGGCGTCAAGGAACCGGCGGCCAAGACCGGCCCCGAGCAGTTCCGCGAGGTCTATCAGAATCTCGGCTACGGCGAAGCGCTCGCGACCTTCACCCCGAAGCCGGGCAACAAGGGCGGCATGCTGTCCTACACTGCCGATCTCGGCGAGCAGTATCGCCTGATCGCCGTGGACAGCAATGAATACAGCGTGGACAACGGCGCGAAGACAGAGGAGCATATGACGGACGGCCGCGTCGGCGACGACCTGCTGGCCTGGATCGTCGAGCAGGCCGATCAGGCTGTGGCTGAAGGCAAGACCATCATCTTCATGCAGCATCACAACCTTGTGCCGCACATGGACATCGAAGAAGCGACCTTCTGGGCGTTTGTGACCGAGGACTGGCAGCGCATTGCCGACACCTACGCCGATCACGGCATCCATTACGTCTTCACCGGCCATCTGCACGCGAGCGACACGAGCAGCTACATCAATGACAACGGCGAAGAAATCACCGACGTGCTGACCCCGACGCTCACGGGCTATCCGAACTTCTTCCGCATCGTGGATTTCTCCACGGAAGGCGGCGAGGTCACGATGGACCTGCACAACTACGATATCGACGAGTATCAGCCCGTCGTTTCCGACAGCGGCTTCGTTTATGAAAAGCCCTACCGTCTGACCGCCTCCTACGGCCAGACCTTCGGCGAAAGCCCCGAGGATCCCAACATCGAGGGCTTCATCATGAATATGATCACGCTGCTCGTCGGCAACATCTTCCGCGAAATTCAGGAAACCGGCGGTCTGATCAAGTATCTTTCGTATAAAGGCGTCGATCTGGAAAGCATCATTCAGAACGCCATCGGCACGAACGGCCTGGCCATCGGGGATTTCAACATCCTGACCGTCAGCGGGAACGTGATGAACTTCCTGAATGATCTCGGCGCGCAGGTGGACGAAGTCTATATCAACCATCCGGACGAGACCTTTGCCAAGCTGCAGAAGCTGATCCACGAGCTGCTGGAATTCAAGGTCAGCACCTATCCCGCGACGTACGTGACCGACATGCTCGGCGCAGAGGTCGAGGCGGACGGCTGCACGCTCGGCGAATTCGCCACCACGGCGCTGCTCGCCTATTACGGCGGCGACGAGGATCTGATCGGCAACTATCCCTTTGTCAAGGATACGCTGGACGGCGTTGACAGCGGCAAGAGCGCCGAGGCGTTCTTCAACCTGCTGCGCAAGGTGCTGATCAACGAGCTGGTCGAGGACGAGCTGCTGGCAAACCTGCATCTCAATCTCGACGCGCTCTTCCCCGCCGGCGGTGCCTTCTTCATCCTGGGCAAGGTGCTGCAGGGCGTCCTGAACGCCTTTCTCGGCGGCGACAACAGCTTCAGCAACGCGATCGACACGATCCTCGGTCTGCCCGTCGTGCCGGAAGGCTACGGCTCCATTGACGAGATCATCGACACCCTGCTGGTGAATGAATACCTGACGCCCAGCCAGTTTGAATCCTGGGGCGGCACGATCGCATGGATGGTCGGCAGCCTTGTCACCGACGACAATCCCTATGAAGTCTTCGACAACAACATCACCGTGACCTATGCCGGCGCTGTGGAAGCGCCCGCGACGCGCGAAAACTATCGCCTGCCGTCCAATCTGAATATGACGCTCGGCGATGATTCCGCCACTGCGGTCACGGTCACCTGGCTGACAAAATACAGCCTGACGAATTCCGATATCGAGCTGGTCCCCTACAGCGAGCAACCCCGGTTTACGGGAGAGGCGACCGTCGACAGCCGCATCAGCGCCAAGAGCGAAAAAGTCAAGCGCTCCTATCCCGGCGCGGATCTCGGCATCATCGGTCTGCTGGACTACACCACGGATTACTGCAAGCACACCGTCACGCTGACCGGCCTGCAGCCCGGCGAAAAATACAGCTTCCGCGTCGGCGACGCTGAGCGCGGCTGGTGGAGCGAAGCGGGCAAGATCGAAACGGCAACCGGCGGCAGCGACGCCTTCACCTTCCTGACCATCACGGATCCGCAGGCGCAGCGCGAAAGCCATTATGAAACCTACGCCGGCGTGATGGAAGCGGCGCAGGCGCTCTATCCGGACGCAAAATTCGTCGTTTCCGCCGGCGATCAGGTCGATCTCGGCACCCACATGAAGCACTGGCAGTATTTCTTCAACTCCACGGACGCGTTCCTTCGCATGCCCTTCATGCCGACGACCGGCAACCACGAGAAGAAGGGCGCGGTCCTGCCCGATCAGTTCGCGCTGCCGAATCTGCCCGCGCAGGATACCGAGACCGGCGCCTATTATTCCTATGATTATAACGGCGTCCATTTCGCCGTGCTGAACACCAACGACGATGAGGACAACAAGCTCGGCGACGCGCAGATCAACTGGCTGATCGACGATATCCGGAACGCAAAGGCCGACTGGAAGGTGCTCGTGCTGCACAAAGCGCTCTATTCCAACGGCTCGCATTATGACGACAAAGAGGTGGTCGGCTTCCGCAATCAGCTCAGCGCGCTGCTGCCCTATCTCGGCGTGGATCTGGTCGTGCAGGGGCATGATCACGTCTATCTGCGCACCGACGCGATGAACGCCAACGCCGTCGTGCCCTGCAGGACCGGCGAGATCACCTATCAAGGCGAAACCTACGACGCGAAATTCGATCCCAAAGGCACCGTTTACTCCATCTGCGGCACGGCCGGCGTCAAGGTCTACAACACGAAGGACGCCGCTGCGACGGATAAACTCTTCCCGCGCGCGGAGAAGATCATTGACAGCGACAAATCCATGTTCGCTTCCGTGACCGTTGACGGCGACACGCTGTATTACAACGCCTACCAGGTGGCGGACGGCCAGGCCGAGCGCGTGGACAACTTCGCGATCGTCAAGAGCGAGCCGGGCAAAGCCCCCGCCGACAGCGCCGGGGCCCTGGGCGGCCTGTTTGCAAAGCTGCTTTCCAAGCTCAACATCAAATACACCTGGAAGCTGCTCCATGCCGTGCTCGGCATTTTCGGCAAGGTGGTGCAGCTGCTCCGCCTGCCGCTGGGCAACTGAATCCAAAAACCCGTTTTCGGCCCGGCAGGTCTTGTGCCTGCCGGGCTGCGTTTCCACAACATCTATACATGATAAAAGATTTTTAAAAAACAGTGCGCAAAAATGAAAAAAGAGCTTGACGGCGGGGGCTTTCTGTGGTATGATATCTCTACCTCTGCAAGAGGGTTCTTTTTTTGCGCCCTGTTTTAGCATGATGCAGAGGGAGGCCTGAGACCCGCCGCGTTACCTGATAGACCCGGCGCGGGCTCAAAAATTCCAAAAAATGGAGGTGCCGCAAATGGCTGCTAACGGTAAAAGAGTGAAGATCACTCTTTCCTGCACCGAATGCAAACAGCGTAACTACAACACGATGAAAAACAAGCAGAACACGCCTGACCGTCTGGAAATGAACAAGTACTGCCGTTTCTGCAGGAAGCACACGGTCCACAAAGAGACGAAGTAAGGCAGGGAGGAACAACCGATGGCAAAGAAAGAAATTTCCCAAGCTGCAGAAAAGGTTGCCGCCGCCGAAAAGAAAAAGGATAAGAAGCCTGCCAATCCGAATGGCAACTGGTTCCAGCGTGCCGGCAAGGCAATCAAAAAGTTCTGCAAGGATCTCAAGGGCGAGATCAAAAAGATCATCTGGCCCGACGGCAAGACTGTTTTCAAATCCACGCTTGTCGTTCTCGCGGTCGTCGCCGCTTGCGCGATTGTGATCTTCGGCGTGGATCAGCTCCTCGCCTGGCTGATCTCTCTGCTCAAGCTCGCTGCCGAACACGTCGCGTCCTCCGGCGCTGACGAAGAGACCACGGCGGCTGCAGCAACTGCCGGATTGATCGGACTGCGCAGTTTCTTCCTCGGCTGACGCGGAGGGAGTTCAGATGGCGCAGGATGCGAGATGGTATGTCGTCCATACCTATTCCGGTTATGAAAACAAGGTAGCCACCAACATCGAAAAACAGGTGGAAAACCGCAAAATGCAGGATCAGATCCTCGAGGTGAAGATCCCGACGGAGATCGTCGTGGACGCCGAAACCAAAAAGGAAAAAGAGCGCCTGCTCTTCCCCGGCTACGTCCTCGTGAAGGTCGTCGTTTATTCCGATGAGAATAACCGCCCCAAGATGAGCGACGAATGCTGGCTGCTGATCCGCAACACCAGAGGCGTGACGGGCTTTGTCGGCCCCGAAAACAAAGCGATCCCTCTGACCGACGAAGAGGTTATCAGGCTCGGCGTCGAACAGAAAGTCGTGGAGGTTTCCTACGCGGTGGGCGATACGGTCGAGATCATCGACGGCCCGCTCGAGAGCTTCACCGGGATCGTGGAGTCCATTGACCTGGAAAACAGTCTGGTCAAGGTCTCCGTCACTCTCTTCGGCAAAAACACCACCGCCGAGCTCGAGCTCGATCAGGTGGAGCTTGCCGAATAACACACGGTCATTTGCGGGCGATTGCCCGTTCAAATTCGCGCCGGGAGGCGCGGCCGCAGCGATGCGGCTCCGTGGGAGGAGCAAAATCATGATGCTCCGCGACCAACCACATTTTAGGAGGTTAGAAAAATGGCACAGAAAGTAGTCGGTTTAATCAAACTGCAGATCCCCGCAGGCAAGGCCACGCCGGCCCCGCCCGTCGGTCCTGCCCTGGGTCAGCACGGCGTCAACATCATGGCCTTCACGAAGGAATTCAATGAGCGCACGAAGAACGACATGGGTCTGATCATCCCCGTGGTGATCACCGTTTATGCTGACCGCACCTTCAGCTTCATCACCAAGACGCCCCCCGCCGCCGTTCTGATCAAGAAGGCCTGCGGCATCGAGAGCGGCTCCGGTGTTCCCAACAAGACCAAGGTTGCAACCATCTCGCGCGAGCAGATCCAGAAGATCGCTGAGACCAAGATGAAGGATCTCAACGCCGCTTCGATCGAATCCGCTATGAGCATGATCGCCGGCACTGCCCGCAGCATGGGCGTTGTCGTTGGCGATTGATTGTAAACCTGTGGGAGGAAAAATCCGATTTACCACTGATTGGGAGGAAAAAACATTATGAAACATGGTAAGAAATATAATGAAAGCGCCAAGCTGATCGACAGAGCAACCCTCTATGATCCCGCCGACGCGCTTGCGCTGACGGTCAAGACCGCGAGCGCGAAGTTCGATGAGACCGTTGAAGTGCACGTCCGTCTGGGCGTGGACTCCCGCCATGCGGACCAGCAGGTGCGCGGCGCGGTCGTGCTGCCCAACGGCACCGGCCGTACCGTTCGCGTGGCCGTGTTCGGCAAGGGCGCGGACGCCGATGCAGCGACTGCCGCCGGTGCGGAAGTCGTCGGCGCTGAAGACCTTGTCGCCCGCGTGCAGGGCGAAGGCTTCATGGAGTTTGACGTGGCGATCGCCGCCCCCAACATGATGGGTCTGGTCGGCCGTCTCGGTAAGATCCTCGGCCCCCGCGGTCTGATGCCCAGCCCGAAGGCCGGCACCGTGACCCCCGACGTGGCGCGCGCCGTCACCGAGGCGAAGGCCGGTAAGATCGAGTACCGTCTCGACAAGACCAACATCATCCACTGCCCGATCGGCAAGGCGTCCTTCGGCGCCGAAAAGCTGCAGGCGAACTTCGACACCCTGCTTGACGCCATCATCAAGGCGAAGCCGGCTGCCGCGAAGGGTCAGTACATCCGCTCCTGCACGCTGGCCACCACGATGGGCCCTGGCGTGCGCGTGAACCCGGTCAAGATCGGCGCCGCGGCGGAATAATTTTTTCAAAAAAGCTTGACACACGGAAATTTGTGTGTTATGATAGCTGAGCTGTTCTTTTTAAGACAGCAGGTGCAGTATGCATAATGGTTTTGACCGCCTGCCGAGAAAGGATGGGGAATGACAGTTGTGTCTTTCTGCCCTTTCTGCGGTTTGCGGAAAGGGCTTTTTGTTTGCTGCATTTCAGGTTCGAACAAATACCAACGGAGGTGAAACCCTACATGCCCAGCGCTAAAGTTTTAGAGCAAAAGAAGCAGATCGTTGCCGATCTGACCGATAAGCTGCAAAATTCCGTCGCCGGTGTAGTCGTTGACTACAAAGGCATCAACGTTGCGGACGACACCGTTCTGCGCAAGGATCTGCGTGAAGCGGGCGTCAAATACGCCGTTGTGAAGAATACGCTGCTCGGTCTCGCGGCAAAGAACGCCGGTCTGGATGATCTGTGCAAGGTGCTTGAGGGGACGACCGCGATCGCGATCAGCCCTGAGGATCACACCGCTGCCGCGCGCATCCTCTCCAAGTTCGCCGACACCTACAAGAACTTCTCTGTGAAGAGCGGTTATCTGGATGGCGCCGTCGTCGATCTGCCCACCATTGATGCGCTTGCAAAGCTGCCGACCAGAGAGATCCTGCTCGCAACCGTTTGCAACGCGTTCAACGCACCCATCGCATCCTTCGCCCGCGCGATCCAGGCGATCGTCGATCAGGGCGGCGCAGCCCCCAAGGCTGACGCTGAAGCCGCGCCCGAGGCCGCTCCCGAAGCTGCCCCCGAGGCTGCGCCCGCAGAAGCATAAGAAACTGAAACAAATCTATTAAAAATTGGAGGAAATCATTATGGCATCCGAAAAGATCACTGCGATCATCGAGGAACTGAAGGTTCTCACCGTTCTTGAGCTGAGCGAGCTTGTGCACGCTGTTGAGGAAGAATTCGGCGTTTCCGCCGCTGCCGCTGTTGCTGTTGCTGCTCCCGCAGACGCCGGCGCTGCTGCTGCCGAAGAGAAGACCGAGTTCGACGTGGTTCTTGCCGCGATCGATCCCGCGAACAAGATCAAGACCATCAAGGTCGTCCGCGAGCTGACCGGTCTGGGTCTGGCCGAGGCGAAGGCTGTTGTTGACGGCGCGCCCAAGACCCTCAAGGAAGCCCTTTCCAAGGACGATGCGGAAGCCGCCAAGGCGAAGCTGGAAGAAGTCGGCGCGAAGGTCGAGCTGAAATAATTCCAACCGCAGAGCGAATGATGACAGCCGTGAGGAATCCTCGCGGCTGTTTTTCGCTTCTTTTTGCAGGAAAGATGCATATTGCCTGCATTTTTTGCAAAAATCCATGCATTTTGCACGGATTCCACAGAAAAAACGCCTGTTTTCGGCTGCATTTCATTCATTTTTATACAATTTTTTTATTGTAATTATAATAATATAGGATTAAAATAAGATAGTAAAAAAACAGCACCGCATCCTGCAGATATGCGGCATGTGCAGCGGCTTTTTCGTCAGATTGCATCCGGTTTTCGCAGAAAGGCTCCGGTCTTGTGGGGAAGACGGCTGCAATCGGGCGAAATAAAATTGCAGCGCCGCTGTTCTGCATTGTGCGTTGCTGTCTGAGCGTTTTCACCCGGAAAGCGCTCTGCGCCGTTCAAAAACAGGCGCGAAAAAAACAGAAGGAGTGATCCCCATGAGCAATTATGTCAATCGCGTGATCGAAGCTGTTGCGAAGAAGCACGCCGGCGAGCCCGAGTTCGTCCAGACCGTGACCGAGGTCCTGACCTCCCTTGCGCCTGTGATCGACTCCCATCCGGAATATGAGGCGTCTGCGCTGCTCGAGCGCCTGGTGGAGCCTGAGCGTCAGGTCACCTTCCGCGTGACTTGGGTGGACGACGCCGGCAAGCCGCAGGTCAACACCGGCTACCGCGTGCAGTTCAGCAGCGCCATCGGCCCCTACAAGGGCGGCCTGCGCTTCCATCCCTCCGTTTATATCGGCATCATGAAGTTCCTTGCGTTTGAGCAGATCTTCAAGAACAGCCTGACCGGCCTGCCCATCGGCGGCGGCAAGGGCGGCTCCGATTTTGATCCGCGCGGCAAGAGCGATGCGGAGATCATGCGGTTCTGCCAGGCATTCATGACTGAGCTTTATCGCCACATCGGCCCCGACGTGGACGTGCCCGCCGGCGACATCGGCGTGGGCGGCCGCGAGATCGGCTATCTCTTCGGCCAGTATAAGCGCATCCGCGGCGCCTATGAAAACGGCGTGCTGACCGGCAAGGGCCTCGCCTACGGCGGCTCCCTGATCCGTCCGGAAGCGACCGGCTACGGCGCAACCTACTACGCGGTCGAGATGCTCAAGCATTTCGGCGACGACATCAAGGGCAAGACCTTTGCGCTCTCCGGCTTCGGCAACGTGGCCTGGGGCGCGGCGAAGAAGATCACGGAGCTCGGCGGCAAGGTGCTGACCATCTCCGGCCCGGACGGCTATATCTATGATCCCGATGGCGTAAGCACGGACGAAAAGATCAGCTTCATGCTTGAGATGCGCGCTTCCGGCCGCGACAAGGTGCAGGATTATGCCGACAAATTCGGCGTGGAGTTCCATGCGGGCGAGAAGCCCTGGGGCGTCAAGGTCGACGTCGCCATGCCGTGCGCGACCCAGAACGAGATCAACATGGACGAGGCGAAGAAGATCGTCGCCAACGGCACCCCATATTATATCGAGGTCGCCAACATGCCCACCACCAACGAGGCGCTGGAATACCTGAAGGCAAACTGCAAGGCGGTCGCCCCCTCCAAGGCGGTCAACGCCGGCGGCGTCGCGGTTTCCGCGCTTGAAATGAGCCAGAACTCCATGCGTTACGGCTGGACGGCCGACGAAGTGGATGAGAAGCTCAAGGGCATCATGAAGAACATCCACGATTCCTCCGCCGCGCAGGCAAAGAAATACGGCCTCGGCTACGATCTGGTCGCCGGCGCGAACATCGCGGGCTTCGCCAAGGTTGCCGACGCCATGATGGCGCAGGGCCTGGTGTAATTCCATTTCAGATCATCAAAAGCGGAGCTGCAGACCGGACGTCTGCAGCTCCGTTTTTCTTGACAGCCGGCCCGTTCGGGTGTAGAATACAGATGAAAGGAAGTGATTGCCATGCTTGCGATCCTGCAAAAGATCCTTGCGTTTTTCACGTCGCTCCTGATGTTGCTCGGCATCTCTCTCCCCGGCGCGGGGCAGCTGAATGAAAAAGAGGGCTATCAGATCAGCGGCAGCTCCGTGACGTTCCATTTCCTGGCCAATCCAACCACCGGTTATGACTGGACGATGACGCAGGAGGGCGACGCGGTCGCGCTTGAAGAGGCGCATTACACCGCGGATCCGGTCCCGCCCGGCACGGGCGGCGGCGGAGGAGTAAAGTATTTTACCTTTACAGCTACACAACCCGGCACCGCGACGCTCCGCTTCGTCTATGGCCGCAGCTGGGAAAACGACCCCGGCCGCATCATCACCGCCGTGATCGCCGTCAGCAAAGACGGCAAGCTCACTGTTTCTTCGCTTGCAGAACAAAACCTGAATTAAATCAACAAACGCGGCGTGCCCGATCGGGCACGCCGCGCTGTCTTTCCGGCTTATTTTATGGATTCATACACCGCTTGCAGGGCAGTCGCGTCGCCGCTGTCGGTGACGAGCACCTTCTGCAGATCGCCGTCCGTCCAGCTCAGACGCAGCGCCGTTCTGCCGCCGAGATCGACCGTTTCGAGCACGGCGCCGCCGTCCAGCTGTTTGGTCACCTTGGCTTCGCCGTGCAGGCCGGAAAGATTGTCGATCCCCGCAGCCGCCTTCTGCGCGCGCAGCATATACTCTGCTTCCCCAACCAGGAAGTC
>JAFWCS010000463.1 GCA_017534365.1 Clostridia bacterium
CGAAACGCCGCGAAACAACCCCTCCGCCGCCGTTCGGCGGCACCTCCCCTTACACAGGGGAGGCGAAGCGCCGGCGCGCCCGCCGATGGGTTCCGGTGGATTCTGCGGGCTGCGCGCGATCCTGTTTTTGTCGGATTTTCCGGAGAATTTTGATTTTTCCCTTGCAATCTTTGTGATTTATGCTAAATTAAAAGGTAAGGCCGGCGGCGTCTGCGCCGGCAAGGAGGAGGACCGCATGCAAAAAGAATTTCTGGGCAGGGACTTTCTGCTCGACAACGAACCCGCGAAAGCGGCGTATGCCGCGGCGGAGAAAACGCCCATCTTCGACTGGCACTGCCACCTTTCTCCGAAGGAGATCTATGAGAACGCCGCGCCGTCCGATCTGGCGGCGCTCTGGCTCGGCGGCGACCACTATAAATGGCGCGCCATGCGCTCCTGCGGCGTGCCGGAACGGCTGATTACGGGCGACGCCCCGGGCGAGGAGAAGTTCCGCGCTTTCGCCGCCTGTATGCCCGACCTGATCGGCAACCCGATGTATCATTGGGTCCATCTGGAGCTGCGCCGGTATTTCGGCGTGGAGCAGATCCTGAACGCCGATTCCGCCGGGGAGATCTGGCGCGCGAGCAAGGCGGCGATCGCAGCCGGCGGCTTCACGCCCCGCGCGCTGATCGAGCGCTCAAACGTCACCCACCTGTGTACGACCGACGACCCGGCGGACAGTCTGGAATACCACCAGCTGCTCGCAAAGGAGCCGGCGTTCGCCTGCCGGGTGCTTCCGGCGTTCCGGCCGGATCAGGCGCTCGCGGTCGAGCTGCCCGGCTGGGCGGCCTGGCTGATGAAGCTCGAGGCGCGGGTCGGCTATCCGATCGAGAGCTTCGAAGCGCTCTGCGGCGCGCTGGCGGAGCGGATCGATTTCTTTGCCTCCCTCGGCTGCCGCGCGAGCGATCACGGCTTTGCCTACGTGCCCTATGCGCCGGCGGAGCCCGACCGGGTGGAGAAGATCTTTGAAGCCGCCCGCCGCTGTGAGACGATCGAGCCCCCGGCGGCCGATCAGTTCAAGACCGCGCTCCTGCGCTTCCTCGCGGCGGAATACGCAAAACGCGGCTGGGGCATGGAGCTGCACATCGGCCCCATGCGCAACAACAACGCCAAAATGTTCCGCGCGATCGGGCCGGATACGGGCTTCGATTCCATCGGCGACTGGCCGGTGGCGCTGCAGCTTTCGCGCTTCCTCGATTCCATGGCGGCGGAGGACGCGCTGCCGCGCACGATCCTCTTCGCGCTCAACCCGCGCGACAATTACGTGCTCGGCTCGATGATCGGCAACTTCCAGACCGATGAAGCGCAGAGCAAGCTGCAGTTCGGCTCCGCCTGGTGGTTCAACGACAACATCGACGGCATGCGCGCGCAGCTCGCGGCGCTGGCGAATCTCGGCGCGCTGGGCAAATTCGTGGGCATGGTGACGGATTCCCGCTCCTTCCTCTCCTATCCGCGCCACGAATACTTCCGCCGCATCCTCTGCGGCTTCCTCGGCGACCTTGTGGCGCAGGGGCAGTATCCGGATGATCCCGCCGCCCTGCGGGCCCTCGCCGAAAATATTTCCTATTACAACGCCGTGCGGTATTTCGGAGTCAAATAATTTAAATTCTTAATAGAAAGGTGATCCACTATGGCAAATTACGTTCTCGCCCTCGATCAGGGCACCACAAGCTCCCGCGCGATCATTTTTGACAAAAAAGGCAACGCCGTGAGCAAGGCGCAGAAGGAATTCGAGCAGATCTATCCCCAGGCCGGCTGGGTCGAGCACGACCCGCTGACCATCCTTTACAGTCAGTTTGAAGCGGTCTCCACCTGCATTGCCAACAGCAGCGTGAAGCCGAGCGAGATCGCCGGCATCGGCATCACCAACCAGCGCGAGACCACGATCCTCTGGGATCGCCAGACCGGCAAGCCGGTTTACAACGCGATCGTCTGGCAGTGCCGCCGCACCGCGGATATCTGTGAGGAACTCAAGGCGCAGGGGCTGGAGGGCTATATCAAGGAAAAGACCGGCCTGCTGATCGACGCTTATTTCTCCGGCACCAAGATCAAGTGGATCCTCGATCACGTGCCCACGGCGCGCAAGCTGGCCGACGAAGGCCGCCTGCTCTTCGGCACGGTCGAAACCTGGCTGATCTGGAATCTCACCGGCGGCAGCGTGCATGTGACGGATTATTCCAACGCCTCCCGCACGATGCTCTTTGACGTTGACAATCTCTGCTGGGATAAATATCTCTGCGACACGCTCGGCATCCCGATGTCGATCCTGCCGGAGCCCGTGCCGTCGAGCAAGATCTACGGCCGCGTAGCCAAGGGCATCCTCGGCCTGGAAGCGCTGGAGGGCATCCCCATCTGCGGCGCGATCGGCGATCAGCCTGCCGCGCTGTTCGGCCAGGCCTGCTTCGAGGCCGGCCAGGCGAAGAACACCTACGGCACCGGCTGCTTCCTGCTGATGAACACCGGCAAGAAGCGCGTCAAATCCGAGAATAATCTGCTCACGGGCGTGGCCTGGGGCGTTGGCGACGAGGTGGAATACGCCATCGAGGGCTCCGCCTTCAACGCCGGCTCCGTGATCAAATGGCTGCGCGACGAGCTGCATTTGATCGACACCGCCCGCCGCTGCGACGAGCTGGCCGAAAGCGTGCCCGACGCGAACGGCATCTATTTCGTGCCGGCGTTCACTAGCCTCGGCGCGCCGTATTGGGATATGTATGCCCGCGGCTGCATCGTCGGCCTGACCCGCGGCGTCAACCGCGCCCACATCGCCCGCAGTGTGCTCGAGGCGATCACCTATCAGATGACCGATCTGCTCGAGGCCATGCAGTCCGATTCCGGCATTGAATTCACCGAGCTGCGCGTCGACGGCGGCGCGAGCGTGAGCGACATCATGCTCCAGATCCAGGCGGATATGATCCAGTGCAACGTGGACCGCCCGGCGAACGTGGAGACCACGGCCGTCGGCGCCGCGTATCTTGCGGGTCTGGCCGTCGGCGTCTGGAAGGATAAGGACGAGATCGCGCAGAATCGCAAGGTCGCCAAGGTCTTCACCCCGAAGATGACCAAAGAAACGCGCGACGCTTACTACGCCGGCTGGAAACGCGCCGTGGAATGCGCAAAGGGCTGGGCAAAGTAAGGCGTACATAATTTCGAAAGAAAAAGATGGGATCCGCACGGGACGCAAGCCCGTGCGGATCTTTGTAATCTTGCACAAATTCGGAAGATCGATTTTGGCGGGTGCTACAAAAAATTTTTGGTTTATTTATAATTTATTTATAATACTTGAAATCCGGGCGCTTTTGTGGCATAATAACACCGTATAATTATGCCCGGAATGGGCATACACCTGTCAACAAACAGGAAAAAGGAGGAAAGACTATGTCTACAACCAAAAGAGGCGTCAGTCTTCTGCTGTGCCTGAGTATGCTGGTCAGTATGTTCAGCATCCTCGGCGCGATTATGCCGAAGGCTTATGCCGCCGAGGGCGAAAGCCAGGTCAAGTCCTATGCGGACTGCTTGGCTGAGTACGGCGCCGGCTTCATTTACTATGCGGTTGATATGTTTGAGCAGGACGGCGATGACTGGGTCCTGACCGACCATTATATCAACGCAGGCGATACCCTGAAGGCGCGGATTTACATCAAATCCTCCCGCTATATGGGCGCCTCGACCGCAGGCCTGGTCTGGAGCTCGAACATGTTTGAGCATGACGTGCCGGCCAGCGCGACCAGCGGCGGCGGCACGCCCGTGGTCTGCACGGTCAACCCGAATCATCCCGCCGGCGTGGCGGTTGACAACGGCGGCTGGGGCGCGAACGCAACGCGCACCTGGCGTCTCGGCACC
>JAFWCS010000464.1 GCA_017534365.1 Clostridia bacterium
AGATTGCGCTTTTCAAGGATCGAGACGATCTTTTTGCCGCCGGGCAGCGTGATGATATCATCCTTGCGGATCGCCTTGAGAAGCAGGACGGCAACGACGTAAATGATCACGGCGGCCGCGATTGCAGCAAGCGTGGCAAAGGTGTTGCCGTTGAGAATGCTCTGCGCGCTGCCGGCAGGCAGAAGACGGATCGCAAGCGAATAAACGCCGAAAGCGCCCGCAAGACTCAGTCCGGCGCAGGCAAGCGGGCGGAGCAGCACGTTCACCCAGCTGACCCTGGAAGCGGTCAGTTTGATCAGACGGTTGAGATTGACGGCGACCACCGTCACGTAAAACAGAACGGTGCCGATCAGCGCGCCGAAAATATTGATATGATAGTTCCCGACGAAGATAAAATTGCACACGATCTTCAGCACCGCCGCGACGCAGACGGTTTTCGCGGGAATATCGCTGCGGCCGATCGCCTGGAGCATATTTGTGATCGGGGTGGAAACGCCGATCACGAGCATCGCGACGCCGTAGATCGCCATGATCGGCGCAACGATGTCGATGGAATCCGAGCTGGAGCCTCTGCCGTAGATGATGGTCAGGATCGGCATTGCAAAGACCGCCATGCCGCCGCCGACGGGCATGGCGATCAGCATGGCCATGCGCAGGACGGTTTCAATGATGTTTTTGATCTCATCACGCTTTTCCTGCGTCCATGCGGTCGCAAGCGCAGGCAGAGAGCTCAGTCCGAGCTGGACCGTGATCATCGGCACAAGGCCCTTGAAATCCAGCGCCATGCCGTAGGAGCCCCAAAGATATTTGATCACTTCATTTTTCTCGGCGATATTGAGCCGCCCGCGGGCGATCGCAGCGTCAAAGGAGGTCTTGAACATGGTTTTGATATATTCAAAGCCCTCCGGCGAACCGACGGCGGTTTTGAGCCGCGCCTGAATGGTGGCCGTGTCGATCAGATTCGTGATGTTGAGCACGAGGGCGCTGATGATCATGGGGATCGCAATTTTGATCATCGTGCGGGCAAGCTCCCTGTCCGTTTTATCACACGGCGTGCTCTCAAGCTCTTCTTTGGTGAAGCCGGTTCCGCGGATGCGGAAATAGATCGCAAGAAAGATCGTGCTGGCAATCGATCCGCAGGTCACGCCGAAAACCGCGCCCGCGGCCGCCCAGGGAACGATCGCGCCGTTCGCCTCGATGTTGTTGGTCACAAACGCGCCGAACACCGTGGCACCCGCGCCGTCTGACGCGAGCATGCCGGCGTTGTATTGCGACATGCCGACCGTCTGGATGATCTTGATGAACAGCAGGCCGAAGCAGAGCTTGCCGAGCGCCTCGATCACCTGCGAAATGCCCGTGGGCATCATGTTCGCCCGGCCTTCATAGTAGCCGCGATAAGCGGACATATAATAGCAGAAGAAAATGGACGGCGCGATGCAAAGCAGCGCCGGGATGTTGCGCACGTTCGCAATATATTTCGCATAAGGATACGTGATCGCGAACATGAAGAGCATGCCGGCAGATCGGAAGAGCA
>JAFWCS010000465.1 GCA_017534365.1 Clostridia bacterium
ACAAATATGCCATGTCCACCTTCTCGTTGCTTTTCTCTGCGTGAGAAAGCAACGAGAAGAGTGAGGACTTTTTTTCATCCATTACGTTCAATCCTTAATCAGTGATATCCAGCAAGTCGTTTTGTTTCATTTTTTCCAAAAACGCGTGGGCGTCTTCCGCCGCGACAGCATCATCAATGCCGTATTTTTCCACCAGTGCTTTTGCAAGCGCAGCTTCCTCAGTCGGGGAAGTCAGAAGACCCCAAAGAAATGCGCCGGCCTCATTGAAAACCACAGCGGCGTTGAAATCCACCGCGCCCGCACCGCGCGGGATCACGATAAATTCCTCCGCGATCTCCTTCATCTGAAAGCTGTCTTTAACCTTATATTTCATACAATTCTCCTTTTTTGCTTCACTATAGACCTGCGTCGGGAACAGCGCAGCAAACAGCGTCTCCACCGCTGCCTCGCTCATATCACAGGCAAGTTCAAACACTGGGACATTCACTGCCACAGCGCGGAGCACCGCCACATACTGCTTTTCGACCTGCGGTGTGATCGGGTAAACATAATTATGCAAAAACAGACGGGACATTGCCTGCGCAGGACTGAACCGGGTAACACGGTTTTGCTTTGCTTGCACAACATAGACGATCGCCCGCAGCGGCACGCATTCATTTTTGATCACTCGTTCCTTGCCACTCCAGGGGCTGCCGTGCGCGAAAAACCGGCCGTTCTCCTGCAGGATGCAGGGCTTGTCATAATTGAGGATCTCACAATGCAAGTGTTTCTTCCAAAGATTCGCCTGCGTGCTTTTACCGGCGCCAGACTGCCCGCAAAACAGGATCCCTTGCCCCTGATGCACGACTGCGGCGGCATGGATCATAAAGCCGTCGGTCATCGCCAGACGAAACATATAGGCCTGCATCAGCAGGTAGGACGCTTCATAGGCTGAACGATCATCGGAAAAGGCAGGCTGATAAACGTCCGCATGAATAAAATCGATGTCAACCCGCATAAAGCTTTCACAAAAGGACAGCCAGTAGCCGTTCTCCGCCGGTTCAAAGAAGTTGTAATCCCCAAGCTGCGTTTTCAGCGCAGGCAGATCCGACATCTCCGAAAGCGGATGAAGACAGGCTGAAAAAGAGGGCAGCTTGCCCCCTTCTTTGGCGAACGGGTGAAACTGCCCCTTAAGCTGCGTATTCAGTTGAAGGTTTCCTGTTGCTTCAATTGAAAACATGCAAAGAGATCAATAGCTGTTTTTGCCAAGGAAGCACTGATAATCAGTTTCGCCGCTGGCGTAAGTAATAACACGATCAATCTCGCACAAGCCATCCGGAACAACAAGCTCGTTGTTGGTATAACCGGTCCAGCTGTTTCTATAGCATTTGGAGTATGCCGCAAAGTTGTCTTTCACATCAAGATCAACTTTGACAAAATCAGGACGCTGATACATGATTTACACCTCTCAATCAGTCAAGCTCGCAGGGAGAATTGCTCATTCTTGCCATCATGGATCTGAGCTGAGCAGCCTGTCTCTCTTCGTCGGTCATCTTATCCCACTCTTCAAGGGAGTAACGACCGCCGGCGATAGCGTCAAGGAATTCCTCAGTCAGTTCGATGCCGTTGTCAGCTGCAACCTTTTTGATGTCTTCAAGATTTGCCATGATATAATCCCCTTTCAATTATAAAATTACATTTTTGCAGTATCATCCTACCATACTTTTCGCGGGATGTCAACAGTTTTTTTGCGAAAAAATTATAATAAATTATAAAATATTCAATGAAAGCCGGTGTTCGACGGGTCACATCAGGTCCAGACGCTCAAATAATTCCAGGCGCGCCTGCGCGTCCGGGGTCAGGTCCTCCCGGCGGTCGCGCTTGATCGAGGGCGAGGCAACGCCCCCGCGCAGGAGCTTGAAGAATTTGCCGATCAGCCGCAGAAGCACGAAAAACGGATAGAGCCACCTGTGCTTTCTCAGCGCGGGGTGATCCCGCTGCAGCTCACGCAGGGTCGGAAACATCGCGTGCTTATATTCCCGGCGGGATTCCCGCCCGATCTGGCGCAGCTCGCTGTCATCCTGCGCGTCGCGCGCGCCGGTGTAGCGGTAATACTGCCAGGCGTCCAGCGCATGCTCCTCGTGGTTCATCCCCTGCCAGCCGCCGGCTTCCAGATCGTCGAGCAGCGCTGTCATGGCGTCCTCCTCCATGGCAGGCGGCAGCGGCAGGGCGTCGGCGTCGATCCCGCAATAGCGGACCAGCGCGCCGAAGAACAGACGGACCGTGTATTGATACTTCGTTTCGCGCAAAGCGTCGGCATAGCGCTGCCGGTCGATCGCGCCGGCGTTGCCGATCGCATAGAGCGCGGTATCCATCATCATGCGCAGGCTCGCGCCGCCGTAGAGAAAATGCTTCATCATGTGCTCGGTCAGAAACAGCAGCGCGATCGTCGGCTCCAGCGCAAGATACGTCGTTTCATAGGCCGTCACCGTCTGCGCGGTCTCCATCGCGTGCGCGTCAAGATCCCAGCACTGCGTGAGCGTTTTGCGGAACATTTGCGGCAGCAGACCGATATGCAGCTCCACGAGGCCGAGCGTCGGGTGCGCGCAGATGGAGTGATTGAAATCCGAAGCGCGCTTCTTTTTCAGCGGGAAGCCGCTGCGTTCGAGAAACGCGAGCGCCGCCGCTTCATCCTGCGGGGCGACCAGCAGATCCGTGTCGGCGGAAACCCGCAGCTCCGGATGCGCGTAGAACCGCGCGACGTCCGCACCCTTGATCACGAGCGTTTTGATCCCGGCCGCCTGCATGGCATTGACGACGGAGAGAATCTGCTCCGTTTTCAGCAGATTTTTCACCGCCGCCCCCCGCGCGGAGCTCAGCAGACGCTCCCGCGTTGCCGGCGGGCAGCCGAGCGGATCGCGTTTGAGCGCGATGGCCGCCGTATAGGTCACGCTCTGATCCGACGCGAGCTTCGCCACGCGCTCCCAATCCACCGGGGTCTTCGGCGGTGACGCAGGCACGCCGCGCGCGCCGCAGCCGAACAGATGCATCAGATATTCCATTTCGGGGGTCATCGCTTCACCGCCTTTCCCGGAAGGTTTTCACTGAATTTACGCGTCCACACGCTGCCGCGCGACGAGCTCGGCAAACAGGCCGCCCTTGGCGATCAGCGCATCATAGGTGCCGTCCTCGACGATCCTGCCCTGATCGAGCACGATGATCCGGTCGCAGTTGCGGATGGTCGAAAGCCGGTGCGCGATCACGACGCGGGTGCATTTGAGCTTCTCCAGCGCGTCGGACACGTGCTTCTGTGTGATATTGTCGAGCGCGGAGGTCGCTTCGTCAAACATCAGGATGCGGGGCTTGGGCGCCACGGCGCGCGCGATCATCAGGCGCTGCTTCTGCCCGCCGGAGATCCCGCCGCTGCCCTCGGCGATGATCGTATGCATCCCCATGGGCATTTTCTTGATATCTTCGGCCATGCCGGCCATTTCCGCCGCTTCCCACGCGCCCTCCATCGAAAGCTGCGGGGCCGAAATGACGATATTCGAATAGATATCGCCGGAGAAGAGCTTGCCGTTCTGCATCACGACGCCGATGCGGCTGCGCAGGGAGTGGAGATCGAGCGTGGCGAGGTTCTTGCCGTCGTAATAGACCGTCCCCTTCTGCGGCTCCTCAAAGCCGAGCATGATGCGCATGAGCGTGGATTTGCCGCAGCCGGTCGAGCCGACGATCGCGACGTACTGCCCGGCGTTGATCTTCAGATTCAGCCCGTTGATCACGGGCGGCATGCTCTC
>JAFWCS010000466.1 GCA_017534365.1 Clostridia bacterium
CGCCATCGTGAAGACGGAATAAGCGCCGAAGCCGCCCACGGAATAGGCGAACACCTCGCGGAAGGGCATGTAGTTCCCTTTGGCGGGCGCTTTCCAATAGGTCCTGACGTCCCGGAGCATCCCGACACCCTTCTGGATCAGATTCATACGGTTCCTCCTCTTATTCAAACGTCAGCACGACGGTCGTTTTCCCCGCGTCTGCCGCAATGCCGAGCAGGGACGCGCCGTTCGGATACTGCGTAATTGTCCGCACGGTTCCGCCGCAGTCGACCGCGCAGGGCCGGTGGGCGTAAAGCACGGTTTCATTCATGCCGTCCGCTTCATATTCCAGCGTGAAGGCGCGGTGCACCGGATCCCTGCCGTAGCGGATCAGCTCGCCCGCCACCGCAACGGGGCAGCTGCGGCTGAGCATTTGCATGAGCGGGGCGTCCAGATCGTCGCCGTGATAATCCCAATAAAGCTGGCCCCATTGATTGCCGTCGAAATAATCGAGCAGCTCGTCGGCATGGCCGAACCAGGCGGTGTCCCTGTTGTCGCTGCAGCCGCCCCATTCGCCGACGATCGCCGGCACCTGCAGGCGCAGCTGGGAATTGCGCATCTCATGGAAAAACGTCTTGACCCGGTCCGCGTTGGCGTATTGATATAACGGCGTATCGACGGTCATGTCATAGGCGTGCGGGCCGAAGCACTGCAGCGGCTCGCGTTTGCCGTTGACGGTGATCGGCGGCACGGAGAGCCGGACGCCGCCGTTGCAGAGAAACGGCTGCTCGATCATCAGAATGCCGTTGGGCGTGACCGCCCGGATCGCGGCAGCCATTTTGTTGAGAAACGGCAGATAAAACCGAAAGTCGAAGTCCTTTTCATAGCCGTCGAGCTTATCCATAATATCCCGGATGATCGCGCCCGGGACGGCATCCAGGATCCGCTTCGGATCCCGGCTGATCAGCGCCGCGGCAATGGATCCGCGCCGAAGCTTCTTGCTGGTCAGGATCTGCCGCGCGCCGCTGAGCGCGAGGCGGGCGACCATCTTTTTCGCCGCGGAGCCGGGCGCGGGTTCATTCAGAAGATCATAGCCGAAGAGCGCCGGGCTCTCGCCGTAGCGTCTTGCGAGCATCTGCCACAGCTCGGCATACCGGTCCTGCAGCCCTTTGCCCTCCGCCTTGTCATTGTTCCAGAAATGATCAAAGCAGTTGTGGACCCATTTGCCGAAGACGTAGGCCTCCGCCCAGACGAATTTATACGGTTTCGGCACGGCGCCGTCAGTCAGGCAGGCCCAGTCCGGCGCGCCGTCGCCGCCGCCGACGCCCCCGAAGCCGGAATACAGATCCTGATGCATGTCCAGCAGGATGTAGACGCCGTATTGCTCGGCCAGGCGAAAGATCGCGTCGATCGACGCCAGATAGCGTTCGCTGTAGACGCCGGGCTGCGGCTCCAGATTCGCCCACTGCACCGCGAGCCGAATCAGATTGAAGCCGTGCGCGGTATATTTTTGGAAGAATTCTTCGTTCAGATCATAGCGAAATGTTTCGCCGATCTGCTTGTCGTCGATATTCATGCCGTTGAAGATGCGCATTCTTCCCTGCGCGTCCGCAAACTGCAGCTGCTGCACGGTGATCCGATCCATGCGTTCCCCTTTCTTTCTCCCGGGCGCCGGATCAGAGCGACGCGCGCCGCAGCACGGAAGCAAACACGTTGGATACCAGCGCAGCCAGCCGCCGGAACAGCTGCAGGAGCCGGTCAAGGAAGCCGCCGCTCTGCGGGGTCTCCTCCCCGGACTGCGCGGGGAGAAACACGTCTCTGTCTCCCGGCGCATCGTCGAGGGCGAAGTGATCCAGCAGCGGATACAGCACCCGCCCGGCGATGGCATAGGATTCCTCCTTGCCGAAGGTGACCGCGGTGAACAGCGGGCTGAGCTTCTCCGTGTCGATCCATGTGCCGAGCAGCTCCAGCAGCAGGTTCAGCCCGTTCCGCCCGGCTTTTGTCAGCACATATTCCAGGCCGGTATTCAGCCCCTTGACGAGGATCTCGCATTCGGGCGAAGCATCGGCGGGAAGATGCTCGTCGCCGTAATAATGCATCGCGACCATCGCGACGGCAAGCTCGATCAGCGAGCTGTAGTCCGACGCGGGGAGCGCGACGCCCTTGGACCGCGCAAGCGCTTCGATGCTCACGCCGTCGCCGGTGTCATAAAGCGGCATCTCGAGCGCCTGGGCGACGGTGGTGAGCAGGTTGTCGAGCAGGAAGAAATCGGCGTCCTCCGCCATTCCGAGCGCGTCCTTGACGAAGGCGGGCGAGATGATCCGCAAGATCTTTTTCTCGATGGCAAACTTGAACATGCCGTAGGCGAACGCCTCGTAGTCGCTCGCGAGCAGCGCCTTCTGCGCGTCGGTGTAGCCGCCGATGAGCGCGTCGAGATCGCAGGTTTCGATCGTTTGCATCCGGAGCTGCACGCCGGCGTCCGAAACCGTCGCTTCCCTGTATTCGAGCGGATAGGAAGACAGCGACGTGGTCAGAATATCATAGACGACCGCGCCGTTTTTGCCGGTAAAGCTTGCGACGTCGTTGCCGTGCTCATGGCCGGAAAAGACGTATTGAATGCCCCAGCGGCTGAATTTCTCCGCGACGGCTTCGCTGTCCCGGAGCATGAAGTCCTTCATCAGCGTCTTGCCGAGATAGAGGTGCTCCAGCAGTGGATGGTGCATCATGAAGAGGATCTCTTTGCCGTCGGCGCGCGCCTGCTCCGCCTGCACGCGGATCCAGTCGAGCAGCGCGTCGGTGAAGCCGTCGCCGTCTTCGCCGGGGTTGTTGGAATCGACAGCGATCAAGCGGTAGCGGCCGCAGAGATCCGCGGTATAGGACGCGGTGGCGTCATCCGCGGCGAGCGCCTGCGTATACCCGAGCTCGGCATAATAGCGCTTGAACGCGTCGGGCTGCGACGCGTAATAATCGTGATTGCCGGGCACAACGTAGACCTGAATGCCGGTCTCGGCTTCAAAGTCTGACAGCAGCGCGGAAACATATGCATGCTCCTCGTCATTCCCGTGCCGCGTCAGATCGCCCGGGATCAGCACGAACGCGGCGCCGGCTTCGGCGCTCCGGTGAAGGAACTCCTTCGTCAGCGCGGCTGCCTGATCATAGAGGTTGCCCGAGCCGCTTGCGTGGAAATACAGCGCGCTCTCCGGATAATTGCAGTCGATCTCAGTCTTGCCGTTCTCAACGTGGAGATCCGATCCGACAGTGAAAAACACCGCGTCGTCCGCAGCAACCGCCGCAAACGAAAACAGAAACGTCCCCGCAAGGAGCGCCGCCGCAAGAAAAACGGCGACCGCTTTTTTGAGATGCTCTGCTTTTTTCATTTTCATAGTCTCCTCTTTTTTTATGATTGTTTGTCTTGTTTTCGATTCAGCAGGATCACCGCCGCCA
>JAFWCS010000467.1 GCA_017534365.1 Clostridia bacterium
CCCGCACATCCCGTGCGGGCCTCGCTGCTGTATAGAAAGATCACTTTTTCTTTTTTGTTTCTTTGTCCTTATCGATCGGATTGGCTTTCAGCCAGGCGACGGTATCGGTCAGCGACTCCGTCGCGGTCATCGGGGCAAAGCCCAGTTCCCTGCGCGCCTTCTCATTGCTGAAATGGCAGTTTTCACAGATCTTTTCGATTGAGAACGCTGTCAGGATCGGCGGGATCTTCAGGATCCTGAACAGCAGCCGGATCAGCGGCAGCATCGTCAGCAGGAAGCGCTTGCTCAGCCGAATACGCGGCGGGCGCCTGCCGTTGATCTTCGCGAGCGTCGAGATGAAGCGGTCGATCGTCATGCGCTCTCCGCTCAGGAAGAAGCATTCGCCGCCCTTGCCCACCTCCGCCGCCGCGATCATGCCCTTGGCAACGTCGCGCACGTCGATGAAATTATAAGCGCCGAAGCTCAGCGAGCAGGGAAACAGCCCGCGGTCATACAGGCGGATCATCGTGCACACGCTGTTTTTGCCGTAAATATCGTCCGGGCCGATGCAGCAGGAAGGCATCACGACGCAGGTTTTGAGCTTATCGTCCGACGCGTCGATCACGTACTGGCTCGCCGCCGCCTTGGATTTGGCGTAAGCATCCGGCACGGCGTCGGGATCGAAGCGCGCCGGCTCCGTCATCAGCGTGTGGCCGGAGAGCGCCGGCACCGCGTCCACGGAGGAAACGAACACCAGATTCTTCACGCCGGCCGCCTTGCAGGCGTCAACGACGTTTTTCGTGCCCTCATAATTAACCTTCCAGACCAGCGCGTCCTTCGTGCCGGTAATGTCGATCAGACCCGCCACGTGATAGACGGTGTCCGCGCCGGCAAACGCGGCGCGCAGGTTCTCCGGCTCGCTGATATCGCCGAAGACCTTTTCGCAGCCGAAATGATCCAGCTCATGCGAATCATGGCGCAGATACAGGCGGATCTTTGCGCCGCGGGCGGCAAGCTCATTGACCAGCGCATACCCGACGTAGCCGCGCGCGCCGGTCACAACCGAAATCTTTTCCTGCATAACAATTCCTCATTGTGTATAATTTTTTACAGTATCGTTCTGAATTGATTATAACACAATTTGGAAATTTAGATACAGACAAAATGCAGGAACTGTCGTATTATGCAGACCGGGTCAGATTCTTCATCCAGTTGAAGCGGTTGATCTTGACGACCGCCACGAAGCATTTGAGGATCTGGTCGCATTTCAGGCAGGCGAAAACGACCCAGGGCGGCGCGCCGAAGTGCGCGGCAAGCAGCGCCGAGGGCAGCACGATCAGCAGCACAAAAATCGCGTCGTTCTTGAAAACGAAGCCCACGTCGCCGCCGGACTTCACCAGACCGAACAGGCAGGCTGCCTGATAGCAGGTGCCGATCATCGTCACGGAGAGCACGGTGCAGAACTGCCGGGCAAGGCCGGCCGCCTCCGCGGTCACGCCGCCGTAAAGCCGGATAAAGGGCAGCTTCAGCAGCGCGATCATCCCGCCGGTCAGCAGGCCGAGGCAGAGGAAGAGCAATTGCGTTGTGCGCGCGTATTCCTTCACCTGCTCCGTCCGCCCGGCGCCGACCGCCTTGCCCGTGATCACGCCGACAGCGGATGCCATGCCGTTCATGGCCACATACGCGAGCGTATTCATGGAGTTGGCGATGCTCGCCGCAGCCGTCACCGCGGCGCCGAAGCGCCCGAGGATCATGGAATTGCCCATCATGTTGACGCCCCAGATGATCTGCCCGCCGACGATCGGCAGACCGTAGCGGATAAAATCGCGCCGCAGAACGGGATCGGTCTGCAGCAGATCCCGCATCCGCAGGCGCAGCCGGCGATCCATGCGCAGCACGTAGAACAGCATGACCGCCGTTTCGATCATGCGGGCGATCAGCGTCGCCGCCGCCGCGCCGCGCACACCCAGCGCAGGCAGGCCGAGCTTCCCGAAAATCAAAATGTAGTTCAGGCCGATATTGAACACCAGCGAGATCGCGGAGACCGTCAGGCCGATGCGCGCCACTTCAACACTGCGCATGGCGGCGATCAGCGCCTGCGTCACGCAGAAGAACGCGTAGGACAGGCAGACGATCCGCAGATACTGCGCGCCCTCGGCGATCACGGCCGGATCCTGCGTGAACACGCGCAGGACCCGCGCCGGCAGCAGCAGGCAAATCAGCGAAAGCAGCAATCCGAACGTCAGCGAGAAATGCACGCCGATCGCAACGATGCGCTTGATGCTGCGCAGGTCCTGCTTCCCCCAATACTGCGCGGCGAGGATCAGGATCGCGCCCTCCACGCCGCCGGAAAAGAGCTGCAGCAGCGTCTGGACCTGGTTGCCCAGATAAACGCCGGAGATCGCGGCGTCCCCCAGCGCGCCGACCATCAGGTTGTCGGCAAAGTTGACGGCAAAGGTGATCAGATTCTGCAGCGCGACCGGCACGGCCAGCGCCGCGAGCGCGGCGTAAAACGTCCGGTCCCGCGTGATCCATCGGCGGGTCGTCTCCATACTCTCCCCTTCTCCCTTTGATTGTTCGCGGATCATTATAGCACAGCCGGAGAAAAGATACAATCCGCAGGGCGCTTTTTTGTTGCATCTTCCGCATTTTTATGCTAGACTGGAAGCATCAAGCACAGGGGAGGTCCTGCGTATGCTGCGCATCTTTCGCGCGATCGTTTCTCTCTTTCTCGCCGTTGAGCTGCTGCTCGGCGGTCTTGTTTCCGGCGGCGGCCGCAGCGCTGTCGCCCGGCCGGAGACCGGCGGCGTTTCGGATTTTGTCGATCCGATGATCGGCACCGGCGGCATCCCCTGGATGTGCGGGATGCTCAGCCCGGCGGCAAGCGCGCCCTTTGGCTGCGTGCGCTTCGGGCCGGACACCTGCGCCGTCGGCGGAATCGCCGCAATCAAAACGAACACCTCCGGCTACTATTATGAGCACCGGCATCTGCTCGGCTTCAGTCTCGGCCGGCTCTCCGGCACCGGCGCGCGGGACTACGGCATGTTCCGCGTCACGCCCGCCGCAGGCATGGGCTGCAAGACGCAGCCCGCCGCGCTCGCCTTCTCCCACAAAAACGAAGCCGCCGCGCCCGGCTATTACGCCGTGGATCTGCCCGGCGCCGCCGTACAATGTGAAATGACGGCGACTGCGCACGCCGGGCTGCTGCGCTGCGTCTTCCGCACGGACGGCGCGGCCGGGCTCTATCTCGACGCCGCCGCCTGCATCAGCGGAGGGCATACGGAAAACACAGCCATTCTTGCGGATCCTGCCGCCCGCTGCCTGACCGCGCAGGCGACGCTGCACGGCGCGTTCTCCGACCGCTACGGCGGATTGCCGGTCTATCTCTATGCGGAATGGGATACGGATGCTGCCGTGACCGCCCACACCGCCGCCGGCGACCTGCCGGACACAGCGACGGCTGAGGGCGAGGACGCCGGGCTGCTGCTGCGTTTTGACGGGATCGGCAGTCAGCCGGTCACGCTGCGCATGGGGATCAGCTTTGTCAGCGCGGAAAACGCGAAAGAAAACCTGCTGACAGAAGTCGGCGACGCCTCCTTTGACGAAGCGCTGCAGGCGACGCAGGCACAATGGGAGGATCGGCTCGGGGCGATCGGGATCGACGCGGATGTGAAAACGAAAACCGTGTTTTATACCGCGCTCTATCACGCCATGCTCATGCCGACCGATTTCACCGACGTCAACGGCGACTATCTCGGCTTTGACGGCGAGACCCACACGGCAGAGGGCTTCACCTACCGCACGGATCTCTCGCTCTGGGATACCGTGCGCAACGCCCACGCGCTCTATACGCTGATCGCGCCCGAGATCCAGACCGACTGCCTGCAGAGCCTGCTGCGCATGGCCGCGCAGGGCGGGCTGCTGCCGCGCTGGCCGCAGGGCGGCGGCGAATCCGGCTCGATGTTCGGCAATCCGGCCAACGTCCTCTTTGCGGAAAGCCTGGCCAAGGGCGTGCCCTTTGATCTGAACGAAGCCTATGCCGCTGTGATGGCGGCGGCGGAAAGCGACGCAGGGCGGGACGAAGCGGCGCTTTATAAAGAATACGGCTATCTGCCGGACGATCTGACGCCGCGCTATTCCGTTTCCAAAACGCTGGAATACGCCTGGGAGGACGCTGCCGCAGCCGTGCTGGCCGAAGCGGCGGGCGACGCGGACAACGCCGCGATGCTCCGCGCGCGGTCGCTGAGCTACCGGAACCTCTGGGACGCGGAAACGCAGTATTTCCGCCCGCGCAACAGCGACGGCAGCTGGGGCAGGATGACGACGAACATGACCTCTTTCTTTGACGATATTTTCGGCACGGATTTCTTCCGCGCCTACTGCGAGGGCAGCGCCCGGCAGTGGCGCTGGAGCGCGCTCAACGATCCGGACGGGATGGTCGCCCTCTTCGGCTCAAAGGAACATTTTGCAAACGAGCTGGATCGATTCATGGCGGACGCCGCGCCGACCCTCGGCTTCATCGATCCCGGCGCAGGCTACTGGATCGGCAACCAGCACGACCTGCACACCGCTTATCTTTTCAACCACGCCGACCGCCCGGATCTGACGCAGAAATGGGTGCGTTGGACGCTGGCGAACCGCTTCAGCACCGATCCCGAGGGGCTCGACGGCAACGACGACGGCGGCACGCTGAGCAGCTGGTACGTTTTTTCGGCGCTCGGCTTTTATCCGATCGCGGGCACAGACCGCTACTGGATCGGCTCGCCCTGCGTCAACAGCGCGCGCGTGACGCTGCCGAACGGCGGAACGCTGCGCATCGAGGCGGAAAACCAGAGCGACAAAAACGTCTACGTCTCCGCTGTCACCCTCAACGGCACGGCCCTGACCGCGCCCTTCCTGACCCACGCGCAGCTGCTCGAAGGCGGCACGCTGACCTTCACCATGGCGGAAACGCCCGGTCAGTGACCCGAAACACCCATCCGGGCATGACAAACTGCCCCTGCCGAAACGGCAGGGGCAGTCTTTTTTCATAATCAAAAATCACGAATGCGCGGAGGCTGCGGCGCAGGCGATCCGCCGTCGCCGGACCGCTTCCCGCCTTCACGCGGGATCGTCGTTCTTTTTCTCGTTTTTGGTGCAGGCCGCGCAGGCGCTGCAATCCGCGCAGCCGCAGGAGCAGCCGCGTTTTTTATTCTTATGAATGTGCCGCACGGCAAAGCCGACGGCCAGCGCAAGGGCGGCAAGAATAAGAAGATCAAACGGATTCATAAAAACGCCTCCTCAACTCAGCCCGATCGCAAGACCGATCAGCCGCACGAGCAGCGCCGCGATCCATGCGACCGCGCACTGCCACGCGACGACGTACAGCGCCCATCTGCCGCCCAGCTCCCGACGCACCGAAGCGACCGCGGCCACGCACGGCGTATAAAGCAGGCTGAAGACGAGCAGCGAAGCCGCCGCCAGGTTGCTGATGGCGGCCGCCGCGCCGCCCTGGGCGTCGAAGAGCACCTCCAGCACCGAGACGACGCTCTCCTTCGCCATGAAGCCGCTGACCAGCGAGGTGACGATCCGCCAGTCGCCCAGGCCGACCGGCGCAAACAGCGGCGCAAGGAAGCCGGAAATCGTCGCGAGGATGCTGCTCTGCTCGTTGTCCACGAGGTTGAAGCGGAAATCGAAGCTCTGCAGCAGCCAGACCACGATCGTCGCGATCAGGATCACCGTAAACGCGCGCTGCAGGAAATCCTTGGATTTCTCCCAGAGCAGCTGCAGCACGTTGCGCGCACTCGGCAGGCGGTAATTCGGCAGCTCCATGACGAAGGGGACGGCCTCACCGCGGAAGAGGGTCTTTTTGTAGAGCAGCGCCACCAGGATACCCATGACGATGCCCAGC
>JAFWCS010000468.1 GCA_017534365.1 Clostridia bacterium
CATCGTAGGAACGCAGGCGTCATTGCAGCATGACGGAGGCAATATACTCTCCGTAGGACCAGTAGTCCTCGCCGGTCACGGTCACGGGGACCGCCACCGCCCCGGTCGTGCCTTCCGGCACGGTGCTCAGATCCGCGTCGAGCACGATCGTATCCGTTGTGAGCGCATCCACCTTCTCCGCCGGTCCGACCAGCGTGATCTGATCGAAACGCAGGGCTTCCGTCTTCGCGGACAGACCGTCCGGCACGTTCAGGAAATGGAGCGAATTCGGCGCCGTGATCGTGACGGCCTTCAGGCCGTCGGCAACGAGCGTCACCTTGAACGTCTCCGGCCCGTTCACGACAATGCCGCCGGTCAGATCTGACGCGCTGATCTCGATCTCGTTGGTCCCCGCCGTCAGACTGCTGAAGGGAATGTTGGCGATCTCAAAGGTTTCCATGCCGTCCAGTCTGTTTTCGGAAACGCCGAATTCCGCCGAAGCCGGCTCCACCTTCACGCTGAAGGGCAGCTGCTTGAGATATGCGGACGGAATGCCGGAAAAGCTGACGGAGGCAGGCAGTGTAACGACTTTATAGACGGGCACCGTGATATGCGCCACGGTGCTTGCCCGGTTGAAGGAAATATAGTTCGGCACGGAGCCGTCCTGCGTAACGGCCACCAGCGCAGCGTCCAGCGTCGTATTCTGCGTCAGCGGTTCGTCGACGCTCGCCCGCGCAACGACGGAGCTGATCTTGCTCACCTCGGATTCCGGGCCGCTCACGCGCACGGTCGTGCTCTCGCCGAATACCAATTCACCGGCAACATAGCCATCCTTCACAAGTGCGTCATTCGTCTGAATATCCGCCGTGACCGCAAATTCCTTCTCTTTCGGATAATCAAAATAGGCCTCGACGGATTGCAGCGACCAGCTGTCGATCGTGTAGGCGGCGCGATCGTTTTTGCTCTCGACCGTGATCGGCAGCGTGTAGGTTCCGACGGAATTCACCTTGCCGGTATTCGCGTATACGTCCAGCTCCTCAAGCAGATCCTGCTCGTTGTCGATGTTATAGCGTTTGCCGCTGACCGTGATATCCACGGTATAGGTATTGTTGCCGTAGGGAACCAGGCCGAAATTCTCTTTCAGACGCACATAATCGACCTGCACGGGCACATTGGTCAGCGTGCGGGTGATATCCGTGCTCTTTTCAACGGAAACGAACAGCCAGACCAGCACGGCCGCAACCAGAGAAAAGACGAGCAAAAACCGGTTGTTATTAAATAATTTCCCGAGATCAAAGTTTTTCAGTTTCATTTTTTGCTCCCCTTGAAGCGCTTGAAGAACTTGACCAAAGCGCTCTCTCCTTCCTGATTCTGCGCGTTCTTCTTGATCAGCGCATTCAGCAGATATTCGCGCAGGCTGGATTCCGAAAACCCGCGCTGGAGCCTGCCGCCCTCGGCAATGGAGATCGTGCCGGTCTCCTCTGAGGTCACGACAACAACGGCGTCGCTGACCTCGCTCATGCCGACCGCGGCGCGGTGGCGGGTGCCGAGATCGCTGCTGAGCTCTTCGCTGTGGGTCATCAGCGGCAACACGCAGCCCGCGCACATGATGCGGTTATCCCGCACGATGGCGGCGCCGTCATGCAGCGGCGAATTCGGGAAGAAGATATTCCCGATCAATTCATGCGTCACGACCGCGTCGACCGGCGTGCCGGTGCGGCTGACGTCGCCGAGCGGCGTCTCCCGCTCCATCACGATCAGAGAACCGATCTTGCTGTCGCTCATGCGCTGCACGGCCTTGGCGATCTCAATGATCACATCCTGCTCCGTTTCGCTCTGCAGCGTATCCGCGCCCTTGAGCAGATTCGCAAGGCCGGATACGCGGTTTTTGCCGAGGTGCTCGATGATCTTGCGGATCTCCTGCTGG
>JAFWCS010000469.1 GCA_017534365.1 Clostridia bacterium
ACACTCTGCGGCTTGAGGGGAACGGTCTTTTTGCGCACAACGTCGTATTCGACCTCTTCCTCCACCGGCTCCGCCTGCGCAAAGGAATCGAAGCTGCCCTCGCGCAGCCTGCGCTCGATCTTCGTCTTGCTCTTGCGGATCTTGCGGATCAGCGTATCCACGCATTTATCCAGCGCTTCATTCATGTTTTCCGCGCTTTCCTGCGCGCGGAAGATCGTGCCCGCATGCATCACGGTCAACTCAACGGTCTGCGATGACTTTTCAACGGTCGCCTTGACCTTGGCCTCCACCTCAGGGCCGAAGAAACGCTCCATTTTTTTCAGTTTCTTTTCGGCGTGCTCGCGGAAGGACTCCCGCGGGGTGCATTTGCGGCCGGTGATCGTAAGATTCATACAGTCATCTCCTTGTCATTTATTTCAAAGCAAACTGTTTGCTTTGGCTAAATTATAGCATATATACACAAAGAAATAAAGTACTTTTTGCAAGAATTCCAGTAAAACGCATAAAATTTACAGTTTCGTCTTATTTTCAAGTGAAAAACCCCACGGCGCAAAAACGCGCTGCGGGGCTCGGGTCATGCAATCAGTTTTTGGAGGAACGGCGGGAATAGCCCGGGCTGCCGCGTTTGGAATCGCCGGAGCGCTTGAGATCGGTGATTTTTTCGTCGCTGACCTGCTTGAAGCGCGCCATCATATCCTCAAACGACTGCTTTTCGCCCGCGGCGGGCGCGGTGGATTTCGGCCCGTTCCACACCTGCGGCGCAGCTCTGCGCTGCGGGCGGGGACGCGGCGCCGGACGCGGTGCCGGCTGCCCCTGCTCCGCATTCAGCTTCTTGATGGATAAGCTGATTTTTCCTTCCGGCGACACCGAAAGGACCTTGGCCTGCACGGCCTGCCCGACGGAGAGATGCTCCCGGATATCCTTGACATAGGTGGGGGCCACCTCCGAGATGTGGATCATGCCGGTTTTGCCGTTTTCGAGCTCAACAAACGCGCCGAAATCGGTCAGCCCGGTCACTTTGCCGTTGACAATCGCGCCTTCTTCGATCTGCATAGAATGAATAAACCCTTCCCGTGAAAAATAAAATAAAATAAAACAGATCCATCCCATCCCGCCGAAGCGGCGGAGTCAGGATCGATCTGAATCAATATAAACGCGTTCTTCCGGCCGCGCATAGCCGTATTTCTCTCTGGCGATGCGCTCGATGTATTCCGATTCGTCGCCCTGGTCGATCAGCTCCTGCACCCGCTGATTGTCCGCCTGCTGCGCGGCGAGCGTGGCATTGAGCGAGGCGATTTCGCGCTTTTTTTCCTGCGCCTGGGCAGACAGGCTGAGGATCGTCACAACAAAAACGCAGACCACAAGCAGCACCACTGCCAGCGTGATAAAGCTGAAGCGGCGCTCCTGATCGTTCATCCGGTCAAATCGTTTTTTCAAAAGCTGCATTTCTGTTTTCCCTTTGTATTTCCGAAACTGCGCGGCTCGGTGTGAGCCCAGTGCGGCATCATCATTCAATTAGGATTATTATACACTATTCCCATTGCGTTTTGCAAGTGATTTTTTAAATTTTTCTTACATTTTTCGCGGTTTTTTTGCATACCCTGCCGCAGCGCCGCAGGCGGCCTGCAAAGCGCAGCGAGATCAGATGAAACGGCCGCCGCAGCGCAGCCGCCGCTGCCCGCAGCTTCTCCGCGCACAGGCAGGCGGGCCGTCCAGTCCAGCGCCCGATCGTCAGCACCCAAAGCAGCCAGCCAAGCACCTGTCCGCAGATCACGTAAAGCCGCAGCCGCCCGTGATCCAGCACAAGCCGGAAGCAGAAATCAAAAAAGCCCACTGCCAGCACGTAGAGGATATCCAGCGCAATCACGGCCCCGCGCAGGGCGGTCAGCAGCCGCAGAAAGCGGAATGCGTCATAGAGCAGGCCCATAAGCAGCCCGAAGCCGGCCGCATAGAGAAACAGCCGCAGCTGCGCCGGCGCGCTTTGCAGGTATTCCATCTCAGCGAAAGACGCGGCTGAAAAATCCGCCGCTGCCACCGGACGGCGTCTGCTCCGTATAGACCAGCGCGGTGATATTCCCCTCCACCGTCAGCTCACCCACGTCCACGCTCAGGCGGTTGACGTGCAGCGCGGAGCCGCGCACGGTCAGCTCCCCCAGCTCCGTAAACACAACGACGGTCTCCTCATCGAACGAATCGACGTCCGACACGCCGGAAACCGTCAGCAGCCGACGGTCCTCAAGCACGAGCGTGTGCGGCACGGTCGGCGTTTTCTTTTCCTCCTGCATAAAAAACCTCCCTCTGCATAGAAACGGATCCTTTTCATTCTATGCGGCGGAAGGGTAATTTATGATTCCCGGATCATTTGAGCGCCTCAAACATCTGACCGGCGGTCTCTTTTGTGGCGTGCTCGGTCACGGTCAGCACGCGATAGCGCGACCGGTTCGCGCCGAACGTGATCTCGATCACGTCCCCGGGCTTGACCTCATAGGACGCGCGGGCCACCTTGCCGTTGACCGTCACATGCTGCGCGTCGCAGGCCTCGTTGGCCACCGTGCGGCGCTTGATGATGCGCGACACCTTCAGATATTTATCCAGTCGCATGCCGATCTCTCCTCTCTTTTAAAGAAACAGGGGCTGCAAACGCAGCCCCCAAGCCTTTGCTGTTGGTTTTTATTTCGCAACCTTCTCCTTGAGCGCTGCGCCGGCCTTGAATGCAGGGACCTTCGTTGCGGGAACGGTGATCGCCTTGCCGGTCTGGGGATTCCGCGCCTGCTTTTCAGCGCGCTCGCGCACCTCAAAGGTGCCGAAGCCGATCAGCTGGACCTTCTCGCCTGCTGCAAGCGCATCGGCGACTGCTGCGAACACTGCGTTAACGGCCTTCTCGGCGCACTTCTTTTCAATGCCCTCATTCTTTGCGATCGTTGCGATCAGTTCACTTTTGTTCATGTTTCTGACTCCTTACATTTTTTGAAGTATTTACAAATACCGGTCGGTATTTATAATCAGGTTTCTTCCGGCGGCTGCTTCTGCGCCGCCTTGACCTCCTCCCACAGCGCATCGAGCGCTGCGATACCGGCGGTCTTCATTTCAATGCCGCGCGCGGCGGCCAGCTGCTCCACCGCAGTGAAGCGCGCGAGGAATTTGTCGCTCGCCGCGGTCAGCGCCTCCTCGGCGTCCGTATGGACAAAGCGGGAAACGTTGACGGCCGCAAACAGCAGATCGCCCAGCTCCTCCGCGACCGCGGCGGGATCCCCTTCGGCAAAGGCCTGCTGCAGCTCCGCGCATTCCTCGCCGAC
>JAFWCS010000470.1 GCA_017534365.1 Clostridia bacterium
CGGCGAGATCCGGCAGAGATCCGAGCTGGAGCTGTTTGAGGAGCTGTTCGAACTGCAGAACGGCCGGCCGATGAGCGAGGAGCAGCAGGCCTACGTGACCGCGCTTCTGCAAACAATCAAGGAGGGGAACGCATGAGACCGCTACAGCTGCAAATGTCCGCCTTCGGCCCTTATGGCGGCGTGGAAACGATCGATCTGGAGCAGCTGGGCAGCAGCGGGCTCTATATCATCACCGGTAACACCGGCGCGGGCAAAACGACGATTTTTGACGCGATCACCTATGCGCTCTTCGGCGCTGCGAGCGGCGATTACCGCGATGCAAAAATGCTGCGCTCCAAATATGCCGCGCCCGAAACCCCAACCGAGGTGACACTGACCTTCGCCTATCGCGGCGAGCGCTACACCGTCCGGCGCAATCCCGAATATGAGCGGCCGGCCAAAAAGGGCGGCGGCACGACGAAGCAGAAGGCAAACGCCGAGCTGCAGCTGCCCGACGGCAGCGTCAAAACAAAGATCGACGAGGTCAACCGGGCGATCATTGATTTGCTGGGGATCGACCGCGATCAGTTTTTGCAGGTCGCGATGATTGCGCAGGGGGATTTCCTCAAGCTTCTGCTCGCGGATTCGGAGCAGCGCCGGCGGATCTTTGCGCGAATCTTCGACACCCGGATCTATGACCAGCTGCAGAACGCGCTGCGGGAGGAAGCAAACGAGCTCGAGCGCGCCTGCAAGGGCGTCAGCGATCAGATCAAATCGGACGCGCAGGAACTGCGCTGCGCTGCGGGCAGCGGATTTGCCGCGGCGCTTGAACGCGAGCAGCAGGCGCAGCTGGTGCAGGCGGACGGCATCCTGCCGCTGCTCGATCAGATCGACGCGGAGGATCAGACGGCGCTGGATGCGCTGGATGCGCAGATCCGGACGCTGGAGGATGCGCTGGCCCAGGCCGAAAACGCGCTTGGCCGGATCGAGCAGATCGAGGGCGTGAAAAAGCAGCTGGCAGGGAAGCAGACGCTGCTCGTGCAGGAAAAGGAGAAAAACGCCGCCTGCCTCGCCGCAGTGGAGGAGGAAAAAAAGAAAGCGCCGCAGCTGCAGACGCTCGAAAAAGAAGCACATGCGCTCGAAGCGGCGCTGCCGCGGTATGACGCGCTCGCGGCGGACGAACTGCGCTGCGCACAGGCAAAGAAGGACCTTGCAGCGAAGTCCGCGCAGGAAGCGCAGACTGCGGAGATCATTCTAAAACAGGAAGCCGATCTGCAGGCGCGCCGGCAGGAGCTGGAAGCGTTCGCCAATGCGGGCGAAGAAAAGCAGCGGCTGCTTGGTGAAAAAGAAAAGGCGGGCGCTGCGATGGAGGGGCTCACCGCGCTGCGTGCAAAAACGGCGCAGCTTGAGAAAACGCGGCAGGAGCTTGCCGCGGCGCAGGCGCTGCTTCAAAAAAAGGAAGCGGCGTTTCAGGCGGCGAACCGGGCGTATGAAGACGGCTACACACGCTATCTTCACGCGCAGGCCGGCATTCTGGCCGCAACGCTGCAGGAGGATGCGCCCTGCCCGGTCTGCGGCGCGCTGCATCATCCGCAGCCGGCGGCGCTTGCCGCGGATGCGCCGGGCGAGCCGCAGGTGAAGGCCCTGAAGGCAGAAGCGGAACGCTTCCGCGCTTTGCGCGAACAGCAGGCGATCGCCTGCCGGGAGCTGATCACGCGCGAGGAGCAGCAGAAGGAGGAGGCAGACCGGCTTTGTGCCCTGCACCTGCCGACCTGCGATCCCGCGCAACCGGCCGCTGCGCTGGAAACCGCGCTGGCGGAGGTCCGGCAACGGATCGAGGCGCTCACGGCGCAGATCGCGCGGGAGGAGCAGCGCGAGACGCGCAAACTCCGGCTCGCAAAAGAGCTGCCGGCGGCGGAAGCAGCGCTGACAGCGCAGAAGGCTGCCTGTGCCGAACTGCAGCGGGAGATCGCGGCTCTGCAGGCGTCGCTCGAAACAACGATTGCCCAGCTGGCGCAGGAAAAAACCCGGCTGGTGTATCAAGACGCCGCCGCGGCGCGGGAAGCGCTGGCGCGCATGACGCAGGAGGCCGAAGCGCTGCGCGGGGCTGCAAAGCAGGCCGACACCGCGCTGCAGACGTCGAATCAGACCATCGCCGCGCTGCAAACGTCGATCGCGGATGCTGAAAAACAGATCCGTGCGGCGCAATTGCCGGAGAAGGATGCGGAGCAGGCAAAGAAGGCGGTGCTGACAGCGGAAAAGCAGGCGGCGGATACCGCGCGGAACGCGCTGCGGCTGCGCATGTCGATCAATCGAAAATCCGCAGGGCGGATCCGGGATCGCTTTCAGGAATACGGGCAGATGGCCGCGCGCAGCAGCTGGATGACGGAGCTTTCCCGCACGGCGAACGGAGATCTGAATCAGAAGCAGAAGATCAAGCTGGAAACCTATGTTCAGACGGCGTATTTTGACCGGATCATCGACCACGCCAACACGCGGCTGCTTGTGATGACCCACGCGCAGTATAAGCTCGTGCGCGCGCTCGACGCCGACAACAAGCGCGGCCAGAGCGGCCTGGATCTGAACGTGATCGATTACTACAACGGGACGGAACGCAGCGTCAAAAGCCTCTCAGGCGGCGAGCAGTTCAAAGCGTCGCTCTCGCTTGCGCTCGGCCTGTCGGACGTCATCCAGTCCGCCTCCAAGGTGCAGCTGGAAACCATGTTTGTGGACGAGGGCTTCGGCACGCTCGATGAGGATTCCGTTTCGCAGGTGATCGAGGCGCTGAACGATCTTGCAAACAGCAACTGCCTGATCGGTCTGATCTCGCACCGTCCGGAGCTGAAATCCAGAATCGACCGGCAGATCATCGTCACGAAGGACGCCTGCGGTGTGAGCAAAACGCGGATCGAAGTGTGAGTATATACATTTAATATATAGGAGGGTGAAAGCATGCATATCTTTTTGATCATTCTGGGGATCCTGCTTGCGCTGGCTGCGGCGCTTTGCATCGCGGTCGGCGTTGTGACGCGCCCGCGTAGGGAAGGAAAGGATCCGTTCGTGCCGATCGGCGCGATGCTGGTTTCCGATGCCCACGACTATGCCGCGCAGCGGGATCGACGGCTCATGCGCGATCCGGTCGTGCGTCTGCTGCAGCTGCTCTGGATCCGCACGGCCAAAAGCGATGACGCCAATCACGCGACCCAGACGCCGCCGGAGGGGATCACGGAGCGCTGCGATCTGCCTTATCTGCCGGACGGCAGCCGCTATCATCTGCTGGACGTCTATTATCCCGCGGCGTCGAGCGGCAAGAATCCTGTGATTATCGACGTGCACGGCGGCGGCTGGATGTATGGCGACAAGGAGCTGAACAAGCTCTATTGCCTGGCGCTCGCTTCGCGCGGCTACACGGTCTTCAACATCAGCTATCCGCTCGTGCCGGATGTCACGGCGGAGATGCAGCTGCGGGATCTGATGTGCGCGCTGCAGTGGATCGATGCGCACCTTGCCGAGTTCCCGGCGGATCGCGGCGATATTCTGCTGACCGGCGATTCCGCGGGCGGCATGCTTGCCGGCTATCTCGGCGTGCTGACGGGTTCTGAAAAGCTGCGCTCTGTCTTCGGCGCCGTGTCACACAGTCTTCGCTTCAAGGGCCTGCTGCTCACGTCGCCCGTGGCCTATATGGAAATCAAGGGCCTCATGGGGCTCTATACGCCCAAAATGTGGGGCGCGAATTACAAGACAAAGCCGACCTATCCCTATATGAATTTTGACGCGATTCTGCCCTTTGCCCAGCTGCCGAAGACCTGCCTGATCACCAGCGCGGGCGACGTGC
>JAFWCS010000471.1 GCA_017534365.1 Clostridia bacterium
GCCACTATGACGATGTGGAGCGGTTCGCGTTCTTTGCCCGCGCGGTGCTCGATATCATTCCGCACATCGGCTTCAAGCCCGATATCATCCACTGCAACGACTGGCAGTCCGCGCTCGTGCCCGTTTACTATACCACCATGTATGCGAATCGCGAGGGCTACACCGGGATCAAGACGGTGTTCACGATCCATAATATCCAGTATCAGGGGATCTACGGCAAAGAGATCCTCGGCGATCTGTTCGGCTTCGGCGAGGAACACGCGTCGCTGCTGGAATTCGGCGACTGCATCAACCTGATGAAGGGCGGCATCGAGTGCGCCGACCGCGTCACGACGGTGAGCAAGACCTACGCCGAGGAAATTCTGGATCCCTGGTTCAGCCACGGGCTGCACCCGATCCTCAACGAGCGCCGCTACAAGCTTTCCGGCATTCTGAACGGCATCGACACGGTCAACTACGATCCGGAGACGGATCCGCAGATCTTCGCCAATTACTCCGCGAAGGATCCCTCCGGCAAGGCGGCGAATAAGGCCGGCCTGCAGGAGTGGTTCAACCTGCCCGTGCACCCGGAGGTGCCGGTGATCGGCATCGTCACCCGTCTGGTGGCGCATAAAGGGCTGGATCTGATCAAGCGCGTGATGTGGGAGCTGCTCTCCAACGCGGATCTGCAGCTGGTCGTGCTCGGCTCCGGCGACGCGGAGTATGAAGACTTCTTCCGTTCGCTCGCGGGCGCCTTCCCCGGCAAGGTCGGGCTGCGCATCGGCTTCGTTCCGGATCTTGCGCGCAAGATCTATGCGGGCAGCGATCTGTTCCTCATGCCCTCCAAAAGCGAGCCCTGCGGCCTGTCGCAGATGGTGGCGCTGCGCTACGGCACGGTGCCCATCGTGCGCGAGACCGGCGGCCTGAAGGATACGATCACCGACAGCGGCGACGGCAAGGGCAACGGCTTCACCTTCAAGAGCTATGACGCTTATGACATGCTCGACGCGATCTATCGCGCGCTCGGCGCTTACAGCGACCGCGATTACTGGCCGACCCTCGTGCTGCGCGCGCTCAAATGCGACAACAGCTGGGGCCGCTCCGCACGGGAATACATCAAGCTCTACGAATCGATTCTTTGATGACATGCAGTGCGGGGCGCTATCCGGCAGGATAGCGCCCCGCGTTTCGGTTTATTTCAGATACTTTGTCGGCAGCGGGGGCAGACGGTCCGCAAGCGTGCGGAACACGTAGTCCTCTGCTTGATTGACCATGGCTTTGACCGCCTCCGGCGGCGGTTCGTTTGCCGCTGCGGGGCGCGCAGACCGCCAGCTGTCGGTCTCCTCCATCTGGGCCTGGTCAATCAGCTGCAGATAGAGATTGTTCGCAAACAGCTCGCCGTCCGAGCAGGCGACGCCGGCCCAGGTCTTGGGCAGATTGCCCTGCCGCGCCTGATGCAGGATCATGCGGTAGAGCTGCACCGAAAGATGCTTGACCATCAGATTCGCCAGCTGCGGATCCCGCCGGCGAAGCCGTTCGCGCACCTCGATGGCAGCGCGCAGCAGGGCAATGTCCTCGGCGTCCAGATCGTCCGAAGCGTCATCGAGCGAGGCGAGGATGGAGCTGGCGCGGTTTGGCGCGTTTTCACGCCCGAGCAGATAATCGACCGAAACGTCATAAAAATCTGCGATCCGCACCAGAAAGCGCTGCCCGCATTCGCGGATGCCTTTTTCATAATGGGAAAGCAGCGCCTGCGAAATGCCGAGCTTTTCAGCCGCCTCTTTCTGACTGATGCCGCGCGATTTGCGAAGCTCCGTAATAATCAACGAAAAATTTTTCTCCATAAATCAACACCTCGTATAGCATTATACACGATGATTTACAATTTGTATAGTCCTTTTTTGAGAACCGGAGGCAGAAATGAAGACTTACACGATTTATCTGATCCGACATGGTCGCACGGAAGACGCGCTGCAGGGCCGCTATATCGGCCAGACCGACGCGCCGCTGAGCGAAGCCGGCGCGCAGGCGCTGGATGCGCTGCGCGAGACGATGGTCTATCCGCCCGTGGCGGCAGTGTTTTCCAGCCCGCTCCGGCGCTGCACGGCCACCGCCGCGCGGCTCTATCCCGGCCGGACGGCAATCGAAATCGACGGGCTGAAGGAATGCAGCTTCGGTGAATTCGAGGGCAAAAGCGCAGAGGAGCTGAAAAAAAGCCCCGTGTTTCCGCGCTGGCTGGCGGGGGAGCCGGGCGTGGCGCCGCCGTTTGGCGAAAGCAGTGAAGCCTTCGGACGGCGCGTGTGTTCGACGTTTGAAAAAATCGTGGAGGGGCTGATGAAGACCGGCACGGCGGAAACGGCCATCGTTACGCACGGCGGCGTGATGATGGCGCTGCTGGCGGCTTACGGTCTGCCGGAGCTGCCAATGACGGAGTGGCGCGCGGAGCCGGGCTGCGGCTTCGCGCTGAAGATCCATCCGTCTCTGTGGATGCGCGGCAAAAAGCTGGAGGTCTTCAGCCTCTTCCCGTTTGAAAAAGAAGAATTGCCGGATTAAGGAGGAGAACAGACGATGCTGCATTTTCCGGATCTGATGAATCTGCCGTCACGCTGCACGGTCGTGACGGAAACGGGCCGGCTTGATCGGCCCGGCGCGGACGTGATCGCCGACGGCGATCTGACGTTGGTCTTTGCGGGCGGCACGGTGCGCCTGACCGCCGCTGTGCAGCGGGTGAAGCAGGTCTCCCTGCGGTGGGAGACGCCGCTGCCGGTCGGCACGCGCGTGTGCGGCGACCACTGGGAGCGCGGCTACGGAGATTTTGCCTGGCGTGACGCCGCGGAGCCCCGCGTGATGCCCTGGTATTTCTTCGCGCTGCACGGCGCGCATCTGGCGCTTTACGGCGTGAAGGTGCGCCCGGACGCGCTCTGCGCCTTCGAATGCGACGCGCAGGGGATCACGCTCACGCTCGACGTCGGCTGCGGGGCGGACGGCACCGCGCTGAACGGACGCACCTTGACCTGCTGCGAGCTCGTTTGCGCGGAGCTGCAGACGGACGACGCCTTTGCGGGCGCTTGCCGGCTGCTGCCGCTGCTGGCGGAGGGCGCGGTGTTCCCGCCGGCGCCGGTCTACGGCTACAACAACTGGTATTTCGCTTACGGCCACGCCTCGCGCGCGGAGATCTATGCTTCGGCAAAGGAGCTTTCAGCCTTGACGCAGGGGCTTGCGAACCGTCCGTTCCTTGTGATTGACGACGGCTGGCAGATCGAGCGGGAGACCGACGGCTTTATCGGCGGCGACTGGCGCCGCTCCAACAGCCGGTTCCCGGATATGGCCGGACTGGCGGCGGAGATCCGCGCGCTGGACGTGCGCCCCGGGATCTGGATGCGTCCGCTGCAGAACAGGGCGGCGCAGATTCCGCAGGACTGGTATCGTGACCCGGCGGACGCGCTGCTGGATCCCTCTCTTGATGCGGTCCTGGATTGGATTGCGCAGGATATTCGCACGCTGACCGGCTGGGGTTATGAGCTGATCAAGCATGATTTTTCCTTTGAGGACAGTTTCGGCCGATGGGGCTTTCAATGCGGCCTGCCGCCGGTGCGTGCGGACGTTCACTTTCAGGATCGCACGCGCACGACCGCGGAGATCCTCAAGCGGCTTTACAAAACGATTTATGACGCCGCGGCCGGCAAGGCGCTGATCCTCGGCTGCAACGTCATCGGCCATCTGGGCGTCGGCCGGATGGAGCTCAACCGCACGGGCGACGACACCAGCGGGCGCGAATGGGCGCGCACAAAGAAGATGGGCGTTAATTCTTTGGCCTTCCGTATGCCGCAGCAGGGCGTGTTTTTTGACGCCGACGCGGATTGCGTCGGGATCACGCCGGCGGTGCCGTGGGAGAAAAACCGGCAGTGGCTGGATCTGCTGGCGAGGTCCGGAACGCCGCTCTTTATTTCCGTTGCGCC
>JAFWCS010000472.1 GCA_017534365.1 Clostridia bacterium
CGCTGGCAAACTGGTATTTTGTTCGCTTTTACACAAGCCGAAAACAGTTTTCGATCTGCGCGGCGCTCGTCACATTCCTGTTCTCCGCCGTCGCGTTTGCCTGGGGCTTCGTGCATTACCGGCTTGGCGGCGCGGCCCTTGCGGCGCTGCGGGAAGCGATCGCGCAAACCGGCTTCTTCCGCGCCGTGGGGGACATGGTTGCCCCGGCCGGCGTTCTTTGCGGGCTGGCGTTCATGGCCGTGCTGGTCGCCGCGTCCGCGCTCCTCTCCGCCCGGTTTGCAAAGCTGCTCGGAAAGGACTGAGGATATGGGAAACCGAAACAGGATCGCCTATCTGCTGATGTATGCCTCGCAGGCGCTTCTGCCGCTGCTCGCTCTGCTCGGGCTGCGGCTGGATACGAATGCTTACGTCTATGCCGCGCTTTGCGCCCTGCTTGCCCTCGCGGCCGCCGTTTTGACGCGGCTGAACCCCGGTGAAGAAAAAAGCGCGCTGCGCAGCGTGACGGATCTGCTTCTGATCCCGCTCGCGTTTCTCAATTTGCTGTTTGGCTATTGGGCCTGCGAAAAGCCGGCCGTTCTGCTCTTCGGCTTCATCGGCTTCGGCTGCTGCCTGATCGTCTCGCTGTCAAACAACCGTCAGCTTGTGTTCAAATGCTTTTCGGCGGTGCTGGCGATCCTGCTGGTGCTTCCGACGCTTCTGATCCTTTTTGCGGCGGCGTTTGCGGAGGTCTCTGTCGTGCGCACCGTCGATTCTCCGTCAGGCAGATGCTACGCCGAGGTGGTCGACGTCGATCAGGGCGCGCTTGGCGGGAGCACGCTGGTCAACGTGGTCAGACGGATCGCTTCACCGCCGCTTTTTACCCTTTCCACAAAGCCGGAAACGGTCTATGAAGGCCCGTGGGGGTTGTTCGAGGAGATGGAGATTTACTGGAAAGACGACGCCTGCCTTGTGATCGACGGGCGGACGTATCAGATCCGTTAGGAAAAAAGCGGGCGTGTTGTGCAGCAGCGCGCCCGCTTTTTTGCGCGCGGCGGCATCTGCTGATCGGCCAGAAAGAATCTTGACAAATTCTGCGCTTCATGTCATAATATATTCGAATATTTCTTATCCGGTATTTGCCGGAATAAGAAAAATGAATGGAATGGAGGAAAACCCATGAAAAGCTTCAAGAGAATTGCGGCGATCCTGCTCGCGGTCCTGATGGCGGCTTCCCTGTTTGCCTGCGGTGCGAAGACGGAAGGCGGCGACAAGCCCGCCCCCGAAACGGCCAAGAAGTACGTCATCGCGTCCGACAATGCGTTTGCTCCCTTTGAGTATCTGGATACCGACACCAACCAGTATGTCGGCATCGATATGGATATTCTTGCGGCGATCGCAGAGGATCAGAAGTTTGACTATGAAGTGCAGAACGTCGGTTTTGACGCCGCGCTCAATCAGGTGCAGTCCGGTCAGGCCGATGCGGTGATCGCCGGCATGACCATCACCGACGAGCGCCGGCTGACCTTCGACTTCTCCGACGGTTATTTTGACGCCGGTCAGATCCTGGTCGTTCCCGCCAACAGCGAGATCAAGAGCATCGAGGATCTCAAGGGCGCCAACGTCGCCGTCAAGATCAGCACCCAGGGAGCCGATTACGCGCAGTCCGTGGCGGAGCAGTACGGCTTCACGGTCACGACCTACGAGGATTCGCCCACCATGTATCAGGCTGTGATCCAGGGCACGAACGCTGCCTGCTTCGAGGATGATCCGGTCGCGCGCTACTCCATTCAGTCCCAGCATCTGGAGCTGAAGGTCGTCGGCGACGTCATCAACGCGAAGCCCTACGGCTTTGCCGCCAAGCTCGGCGAGAATGCGGAGCTGATCTCGATGTTCAACACCGGTCTTGCCAATATCAAGGCCAACGGCGTCTACGATCAGATCCTCGCCAAATACGGCTATTGATCCTGCTTGATCCCACGCGCGGACGCTGCTGCGGCGGCGTCCGGATGAAATCGTGACGTGTCCGGTACGGCCCGGTCTTCGGGTCGTACCGGTTGTCAAATGAAAGTCAGGTTGCAGCATGGATTTTGCGCGAATGTTTGAAAAAGCCACGCCGCTGATTTTAGCGGGTTTCTGGCTGACCATCCGGATCTCGATCGTCTCTCTCTGTCTCGGCATGCTGCTGGGACTGATCACCTGTCTGTTTCGGCTGTCCAATGTGCGGATCATGCGGTTCTTTGCCGGCGTATATATCTGGATCATCCGCGGCACGCCCATGCTGGTGCAGGCGCTGATCATCCACTTCGGTGTTCCGCAGGTGGTCAACTTGATCCTGAAGGCCATGGCGGACGGCGGCGACTTCAAAAAGTTTACGTTCACCGCCTTTGCCTCGGGCGTGATCACCCTCACGCTGAACGCGGGCGCCTATCTGTCCGAGATCTTTCGCGGCGGCATTCAGGCCGTGCCCGCCGGGCAGAGCGAAGCGGCGCGGAGCCTTGGCATGACCGGCTTCGGCACCATGATCAAGATCGTTTTGCCCCAGGCGTTCAAGATCGTCATCCCTTCGCTGGTCAATCAGTTTATCATCACCATCAAGGATACGTCCATCCTGTCGATCATCGGCCTGGGCGAGCTGGTCAACAAGGCCAAGGTCTACGTCGGCTCCACTTATCAGTATATGGAGACGTATCTGTTCGTTGCGGCATGCTATCTCGTGTTTACCTCAC
>JAFWCS010000473.1 GCA_017534365.1 Clostridia bacterium
GCTTTTTGATCTTTTTCCCGATCGTTACGATCGCATATTATCTGCTGCCGCAAAAGGCGCGGTGGGCGTGGCTGCTGGCGGCGAGCTATTTCTTTTACATGTGCTGGAATGCGGCTTACGCCCTGCTGCTGCTGACCTCGACGGTCGTCACCTATGCCTGCGCGCTGCTGATGGACAGAAGCCGAAAACCCGCTGCCCGAAAAGCGTTTCTGATCGGCAGCCTTGCGATCAATCTCGGCATTCTGTTTGTGTTCAAGTATTTTGAGTTTTTTACCGGCGGGCTGTATGCGGTGCTCGATGCGCTGAAGGTCTCCTATACGCCGATCCCGTATTCGCTTTTGCTCCCGGTTGGCATCTCGTTTTACACCTTTCAGGCGCTGGGCTATGCGATTGACGTGTATCGCGGGGACGTTGCGGTGCAGAAGCATTTCGGAAAGTATGCGCTGTTTGTCGCTTTCTTTCCGCAGCTGGTCGCAGGTCCGATCGAGCGCAGCAGGAATCTCTTGCCGCAGTTCGATGAAGCGCATCATTTCGACTATGACGCAGCGGTATCCGGCGTCCGGCTGATGCTTTGGGGTTACTTTAAGAAAATCGTGATCGCCGATACAGTCTGCGTTGCGGTCAACACGGTTTACAACAACATTACAGCGTTTGACGGGTTTGCGATCTTGATCGCGACGCTGCTGTTTGCCATTCAGATCTTTTGCGATTTTTCCGGCTACAGCGATATCGCGCGCGGCTGCGCAAAGATCATGGGTTTCCGTCTGATGCTGAATTTCGACCATCCCTATTTTTCACATTCGATTCAGGAATTCTGGCGCAGATGGCACATCTCCCTGTCGACCTGGTTTAAGGATTATGTTTATATTCCGCTCGGCGGCAACCGAAAAGGGCTTGCGCGGCAGTGCGTGAATCTGATGCTCACGTTTTTGATCAGCGGCTTGTGGCATGGCGCAAACGTCACTTTTATCGTCTGGGGCGGGCTGCACGGCCTGCTTCAGATCATCGGTCGCCTGACCAAAGGTCTGCGCGACCGTCTGTTCCGGTTTGCGGACGGCCGGCTGCAGCCGTTGAGGAAGGGTGCGGCGCTGCTGACAACCTTTTTGCTGGTGAGCTTTGCGTGGATCTTTTTCCGCGCCAATACGATGCAGGATGCCGTCTATGCGATCACGCATCTGTTTGACTGGGGCGCGCTGAATACGGGTTACCTGTTTTCCGAGCTCAAGCAGATCTTCGGCACGCGGGCGGAATTCTACAGGCTGCTTGCGACGCTGCCGCTGTTTTTGATTGCGTCTGTCGCGGATCGCTATGTGTCGCTCAACAAGCAGTTCTCCAAACTGCATGCCGCCGTGCGCATGGGTCTGTATGCTTTGATCCTCGTTTACATTTTGCTTTTTGCGCGTGCCGAGCTGCAGGATTTCATTTATTTTCAGTTTTAGTCTGTTTTGACGTGTCAGACCCACGGGAAAGGAGGGCGAAACCGTATGCAAAAAAAGAGCGCAGCCGCTTTTATTGTCAGGCTTGCGGCGGTTCTGCTCGCCGCCGGGATGCTGGTGGGGCTTTGCAACCATTTCTACGTGCGCGGATATTATTATACCGACGTCTATTCCGAGGTTCAGAAAATGCAGGAAGTGCCGGAGCAGATCGTCATGGCCAACTTCGGCACGAGCCATGGACTGGCCTCCTTCCGGTATCCGGAGGACGGAGTCGTCCGATTCAATTTTGCGCTGTCCGGCGAAGATATCTATCATGATTTTGCGACGCTGAAGCAGTTTGCGGATCATCTGGCGCCTGGGTGCATCGTTGCGATTCCCGTTTCCTATTTTTCATTTTGCATGTCGACGCAGGAGCCTTCCCAAAAACGGTATTATCTGTATCTGGACAGGCAGTATCTGCGGGAGTTCAGTTTTGAAACGCTGCTCAACGCAAAATACGTCCCGGTCTTGCGCAGCGGCGAGTTCATCATCAAAGATCTGATCAAGGATCAGGAAATGGACGTCGGCGCTGCGATGATGGAGGACCGCACGGATGTGCCCGTTTCAGAGCCGCCCGCAAAGGCTGCGGCGGAAACAGGCGCGGCGCAGGCTGCCGCAGATGCCGCGCTGCTTGCGCACGCGAAGGGCCGCGCGGAAAGCTGGCGCGCCGGCTACATGAACGCCGGACGCGTTTTTATCCCGGATAATATCCGGCTTCTGACGGAAATGGTGAGGTTTTGCAATGACAGCGGATTTCGTCCGGTGCTGGTCTCTACGCCGATCTATTCCGCGCTGAACGCACAGTTTTCACAGGAAGAATTGCAGACCTGCTACTTTGATCCGATGGCTGCCGTGCAGGCGTCGACCGGTGCGCCGTATCTGGATCTGTCGCATGACAGTGTCCTCTCAAACGAGCCGGCCTTTTTCGGAAACAGCGATCATATGACAAAGGCCGGCGCCGAAGCGTTTTATGAGCGATACACGGCATTCCTGAAAGCGAACGATTTATTGGAGTGAGTATGATGTCAGACCTGATCAGCGTGATCGTTCCCGTTTACAAGGTGGAGCCTTATCTGGATGCCTGTGTGGCGTCCATCGTCAATCAGACCTACCGGAACCTTGAGATCATTCTTGTGGATGACGGGTCGCCCGACCGCTGCCCGGTCATGTGCGACGCCTGGGCGGCAAAAGATGCCCGCATCAAGGTGATCCACAAGGAGAACGGCGGACAGGGAGAAGCGCGCAATTTCGGCATTCTCGCTGCAACGGGGCAGTATATCGGCTTTGTTGACAGCGATGATCTGATCGCCCCGCAGATGTATGAAGCGCTGTTGGCTGAATTGATCGCGAAGGACGCGGATCTGATCCAGTGCGGCATGCTGAAGTTTTACGAGTTTCCGCTCCGTGCATTTCCTGACACGTGCGCCGCGGCTTGCCGGATGCTGACGGGGGAAGAAGCGGTCAAAGTGCTTCTGACGGAATCTGATTCGATCACAAGCACCTGCCCGAACGTGCTGCTCAGGGCAGCCATTGCGAAACAGACGCTGTTTGATCTGGGCATGGTGAACGAAGACGTGATGTGGATCTACCGCGCGCTGCACGCATCCCGGCGTGTCGTGCTGACAGATGCGCAGTATTATGCATATTATCAGCGCGCAGGCAGCACGATGAACAGCACCTATTCTTCCAGAAACTTTGACGCGATCAAAGCGATCCGGATGCGCGCGGATGCGGTGAAAAACGATTACCCCGCGCTTGCGGCCTATGGTGAGCGGTCATACGCAGGGCTTTGCATGTATCATTATCAGTGGCTCTGCCGGCTGCCGGATTCCGAGGAGTATCGCGCATTCCGCAAGCGTCTGCACGAAAAGTTCCTGCAGGCGGATCTGCAGGCGGTCTATTCTGTGACCGGGTTCAAATACAAAGTGTGGTATACGCTCTTTCGCTGCTGCCCGGCCCTGACCTGCAGACTCAGAAATTTCCTGAAGATTGGATTGTAATGATATGCCGTTGATCAGTGTGATTGTGCCTGTTTATAAAGTGGAAGCGTATCTTGCGCAGTGTGTGGAGAGCATCCTTGCGCAGACGCTGACTGATTATGAGCTCTGGCTCGTGGATGACGGCTCGCCGGACGCCTGCCCTGCCATGTGCGACGCTTATGCCGCGCAGGATGGACGCGTGCATGTGATCCATAAGGAAAACGGCGGCCTGTCCTCCGCGCGCAACGCTGCGCTGGACCGGATGACCGGACAGTATCTCTGCTTTGTGGACAGCGATGATTTTATTCCGGCCGATGCCCTGGAGACCCTGTATGCCGCCCTGGCCGAAACGCAGGCGGACGTCGCTGTCGGCAATATGCTGTCCGTGAACGAGCGGGGCGAGGAAGCGGAGTTCTACTTTCCCGTGCGGGAACGAACGGCCCTGGCCGGCGACGAGATCCTTTCCACGATGAATCAGCCCTGTGCCTGCAACAGGCTTTACAAAGCCGCGATTTTTCGCGATCTGCGCTTCCCGGAAGGGCGTCTGTATGAGGACGTGTTCGTCTATCACAGGATCCTGGCGCAGACTGCACGGATGGTGCTGACCGGCAAGGTGGATTATTATTACCGCATCCGATCTGACAGCATTATGCATTCCGATTATGATCCCCGGTTCACGGATATCGTCTTCGCGATCAAGGAACGCTACGAATGGCTGGAATCGATCGGGCAGCATGCGCTTGCCGATGAAGCGCGGCTGTTCATCTATTCCCGCGTGGCCGTGGCCTGTGCGCATCTCGATCCGAAGGATCCGATGCAGAAACAGAAGCTGGACGAGATCACGGCGATCTATCGGGATTGTTACCGCGTCCTGATGCGGGATGCGTCGATCAGCTTCAAACAAAAGCTGCGGCTGTGCCTGCTGCTGCGTCTGCCGGCCTTGCATACGGCGCTGTTCGGCCGCAAAATGCCGCTTGCGCTTGGATAGGAGAAAAAGATGTCAATCAAAGTCAGCGTGATCATTCCTGTATATAACGTGGAGCAGTATCTGCCGCAGTGCCTGGATTCCGTGCTGTCGCAGACACTGCACGAGATCGAGATCATCGCGATCAACGACGGTTCCCCGGACGGGTCGCTTCAGATCCTGCAGACCTATGCAGCCCGGGATGCGCGCGTCAGGATCATCGATAAACAGAATGAAGGCGTCGGCAAGGCGCGCAACGACGGCCTGCGGTCGGCGACGGGGGAGTTCATCGCCTTTCTGGATTCCGACGATTATTTTCCGCAGGACCGCGTGCTGGAAACACTTTACGATGCGACAAAAACAAATGGCGTCAAAATCGCGGGCGGGCGGAAGATCCGCCTGCTGAAGGACGGAACGATCGAGCGGGATGCCGGCGCCGTGGAAGAATACGGCATGCAGTTCTCCGCTTCCGGCCTGACGCGGTATGCGGAGTATCAATATGATTACGGCTATACGCAGTATCTGTGTGACCGCGCGATGCTGATGGAAAACGGGATTTTCTTTCCGCCGTATAAACGGTTTCAGGATCCGCCGTTCTTTGTGCGCGCCATGCAGGTGGCCAGGCAGTTTTATGCGGCGGATTGCGAAAGCTATTGTTACCGCATGGTGCCGGGCGCGCAGAAATATGCGATCAGCAGCACGCTGGATTTCCTGAAAGGGTTGACGGATAATCTGGTTTTTTCCAGGCAGAACGGCCTGGCGAAGCTGCACCGGCTCTGTGCCATGCGCCTGGACCGGGAGGGCTCCTTCATGTCCATTCGCAATCTGTATGACGAAGCGCGGCTGCAGCTGATCGGCGCATATCTGGAGGCCTTCCGCGCGGTGGATCCCGCGTGGCTTGCCGAAAACGGTCAGGCGCTGCCGGCGCCGTTTGTGCCGGAAGTGTTTCAATACGCGATCGCGACTGCGGAAAAATACGAAAACCTGCGCAATCTTGGCGCGCTCAGAGCATTGCGTAAATGGATCAGATAATAAAGGAGGGACCGCGCGTGGGAAACAGCCTGCTTGTCCGTGCTGAGCACAAGCTCTATCTTGAGCGCAAACGCAAAAAGCTGAAAAACAAGACCCCGTCCATTCTTGCAAACAATTGCAACGGCGGCATTATTGCGCATGATCTCGGGCTGCCGTTCAACAGCCCGCTGGTAAATGCAGGAATGTATGCGCCGTACTATATTCAGTTTCTGCAGAATATCGAGTATTATCTGGCTCAGCCGCTTGTTCGGATCGAAGATGATAAAGACGGCTGGTTTGTTGCGCAGTGTGATGATATTCAGATCCTGCTCGGGCATACCCGGACCTATGAGGAAGCGGTTGAGAATTGGGAGCGAAGAAAAAAGCGATTTAATCCGGACAACATGTATGTTGTTTTCTGTGATAAAATGGACTGTACATACGATATTATCAAGGCGTTCGATGCGCTGCCGATCACGCATAAGGTCATCTTCACCCACAAGCCCTATCCCGAATTCAAAAGCGCCTGCTATATGCCCGGCTTTGAGGAGCAGGGCGAGGTCGGCGTGCTGTCCGACTGGAAGCCGGGATTCTGGAAACGCCGCTGGCTGGATGATTTTGACGCTGTGTCATTTTTGAATGGAGAAATCTATTCTTTTGAAAAAGGGGAATGAGAAATGAGAAAACTGTGCGGTTATTACGATCTGAACGAACGGCAGTACCGGGATGCCTCCGAGGGCGTGCTTGCTTATGAAACCGAAGCGCTCCTGCTCCGGGTTTTCGGCAACGTGCGCACCGGCGAGGCCTTCAATGACGGCGCCGCGCTCGCTGCGCTGTATCTGGAATTCGGCCTTCGGATCACCGAGCACCTCAGCGGCGCGTATCTGCTTGCGGTGTTTGAAAAGAAGACCGGGATCCTGCGTGTGTTTCAGGATCGCGCAACGTCGCCTGTCGCGCTGTATTATACGCAGGCGGGGGATCGGCTGTATTTCAGTTCGTCGCTGAAAGCGCTGCTTGCCGCGTCCTGCGTGACGCGCCGGCTGAACGAAAAGGTTGTGGAGGATTTCCTGATCAACGGTTTTCTCTACAGTGACGCCACGCTGCTGGCGGATGTGTTCAAAATCAAGGCATATCATTGTCTTTCCGTTGAGAACGGATTGGTCGCGCAGCTTCCGGTCCGCTATCCGATGGCGGAGATGACAAAGGGAGAAGCGCTGGATCGATTCAAGCCGACGATCGACCGCGCGGTCGAACGCTGCATCGCCGATCTGGACGACGTCAGCTTCCCGCTGTCCAGCGGTTATGACTCCAACTATATCGCCTATGTCGCGACGAAAAGCAAGGGATCCGCAACAGCATTTTCGGTCGGCGGCAGCCGCGGCAAAAACGAAGTGCCGATCGTTGAAAAAAACGCGCCGTTCTATCCGCATCTGACGCTGCGCACCGCACTGACGGACGGCGACTCCCTGGCGCATTTTCCGGATATCGTCTGGCGGCTGGAGGGCAACGTGTTTGAATCCGGCCTGTTTTTGCAGTATGAGTTGATGAATCTCGTGACAAAGGCCGGGAAATCGACGCTGATCTGCGGCGAGTGTGCGGATCAGATCATGAACCTGCATTATCACCGCAAGGACCGGATCTATCCGCAGCAGGATGGCGGGCCGATCTATTACGAATTCAGCGAATACCCCTACATTTTTTCCAGCTATCTGATCCTGAAAAAGAAC
>JAFWCS010000474.1 GCA_017534365.1 Clostridia bacterium
CAAGACCGCCCACCAGGGGCTGCGTGGCGACAGTGGCAGGTTGTGGCAGCCCTCCCACCAGCTCCACCGCTGGCGCAGGGGTTGGCATTGGGGCCGCAACGGCGTGCACGGCAGCTACCGCCGCAGACGGATCTGAACCTCTACACAGCGGACGTCGCCGTGCTGGCAAAATACCGGACGCTGCCCGCCTCGCTCGCTGAAGCGCGCGGCCTAGCGGCGGAGAGCGCGTTCATCCGCGAACGGCTGCCTGCGGCGATCGTGAACGCTTACTGTCGGCCGTAACGGCGAAGCAATCAAAAATCGGGAGAAGGGAGGACACCGGCATGAAACTGCAGCGGCGCGTTTACAGCGTGCTGATCATTTCCGCTTCGGCACAAGCGGATCATGCCCTGCGCGAGCTGCTGCCGGAGCTGCTGTATGAGCCTGTGCAGACCGTGGCGAGCATCGCCGCGGCGGGGCGCGCGGCAGCCGAACGCAGCTATGATTTCGTGATCCTCAATTCCCCGCTGCCGGATGATCCCGGTCTTTCCTTCGCGATCGATCAATGCCGCGGCGGCGGCACGGTCGCGCTGCTGCTCGTGCGCGCGGAGCTTTATACCGAAATCACGGAAAAGGTGACGCCTTACGGCGTTTTCACGCTCGCAAAGCCCTTCTCCAAACAGACGGTGCTCACGGCGCTCGACTGGATGGCAAGCATGCGCGAGCGGCTGCGCCGCATGGAGCGAAAATCGCTGACCCTCGAGGAAAAAATGGAGGAGATCCGGCTGATCAACCGCGCAAAATGGCTGCTGATCGAGCAGCGGCAGATGGATGAGCCGCAGGCGCACCGCTGGATCGAAAAGCAGGCGATGGACCGCTGCGTCACCCGCCGCGCAGTTGCCGAGGAGCTTCTCGCAGCGCAGACGGAAACGCCGTTTTCCGAATGAATTGCAAAAAATGAAAAACGGGGTTGACAAATCCTGCGCCCCGGTGTAGAATACAGGCAGAAAGGCAAGGGCGTCTTTGAGCCGGAGGGCTCAGAGACGCCTTTTTTCTTATGACCACTTCCAGGCCAATTTGGCTCCCTCTGTTTTTTGGTGACCGCTGATTCGCCGGGGTGCAAGGACCGGCAGGGTCCTTCCCGTCAGTGCCGCAACGTGACGAAAGCGGCCCTGCAAGGCTTGCAGCTTCAGGCGGATCAGCGATTACCGAACCGCAGCAGCCCCTTCCCCTTCGCTGAAGCGGCGTTTTTCGATGAAAAGACCCTGTCAGAACGGCAGGGTCTTCTTTCATGATTCCGTTTTATGCCTCGGCGGCTTCCGCTTCCTCCGCGTGGGTGAGCAGCTCCGCCATGCGCACGCGGCGCTCGTTGAGCTCGCGATACATCTTATCGCGCTGATCCTTGTTGATATTGTACCAGAACATCGGGATCATACTCGAGAGCACGAGGATCGCCGGAATCAGCGTCGCCATGGCGAAGATCCATTTCTGCGCGTTCTCCGGCTGCTGCCGGCCCTCGGTATAGGCCGTCTGATCGTAGTGGATCCACTCTTTATATTTCGGCTGCAGCACGCCGTTGATGCGCCCGGGGATTTTGCAGATGAAGGTGCTCGCGACCGCAAGCGTCGCCTCGTTGCGCATGCCGTATTTCCACTCGATATAGTCGTTGCATTCGTTGCTGATCTCCTGCTCGGAGAGGCTGCGCACGCCCCAGAAGGTGGCGTATATGATCTCCCACAGCGCCGTCACAGGCAGCATCGGGATGCGCTTGGTGAAGAAACGCGCGCCGGCTTTGTCCTTGATGAACATGCCGTAGAAGAAGATCGGGATATAGAACGTCTTGGCAAACACGTGCGAGACCATATAGAGCGTGCGCGTTGAAAATTTCGTGGTCAGGTAGTTATACTTCGAGAAGCCGATCGGCTGGAAAAACACTGAAGGGATACCCGCGATCGTCTCGAAGGTCGTCATGTTGAGCACCTGGCGGTAATAATCGTTGGTGGTCAGGCCGGTGCCGAAGGAGCCCAGGGCGTTGCTGAGCATATACATTAGGATCGGCCGGTTCGTAAAGACGATCTTCAGGCTCTGCAGGATCTTGGCGGTCTCGATCTTCTGGTGCACGCGCTCCTTGGCCATGCGGCAATACCAGGAAATGATCACGCCGGAAACGATCGCGGTGAACGGCCCGACAAAGAGCATGGAGGCCCGGATCATATCCGCGCTCGAGCGGGTGGCGGATTTCACGATGCCGTTTTTGATGAAGTCCAGCAGAAACTCGATGATCAGATCGGGAATACGGGAATAGATGATGCTGAAATAGCTGGAGATCGCGAGCAGACGCCGGCGGTCCGAGGGATAGGGCGTGATGGTCGAAATGTAGCCGCCGATCGCCACGTTTTTGAAATTGGAAAACAGCTCGAAGGTCATATCGAGCGCCGCATACGCCACGAATTTGGGCAGATAGCCGAAATCATTGACG
>JAFWCS010000052.1 GCA_017534365.1 Clostridia bacterium
AAATAAAATTGACAAAACGGCCGCGACAGTGTAAGATTAAGAGGAATTGAAAAAGAGGATGTGACAGTATGGCAATCTTCAGACCCTTCCGCGCGGTGCGTCCGCTGCCGGAATTTGCCGCGCAGGTGGCGGCGCTGCCCTATGACGTGATGAACAGCGCCGAGGCGGCCGCAATGGCCGCGGGCAACCCGTATTCCTTCCTGCACGTGGACAAGGCGGAGATCGACCTGCCCGTCGGCACCGATCTCTACAGCGACGCCGTTTACGCCAAGGCGCGCGAGAATCTCGACCGGCTCTCCGCCGAGGGCGTCTGCGCGCAGGATCCCGCGCCGATGTTTTATATCTACCGCCAGGTCATGGACGGCCGCAGCCAGACCGGTCTGGTCGGCTGCGCGTCGATCGACGATTATCTGGAGAACCGCATCAAAAAGCATGAGCTCACCCGCGCCGACAAGGAGGCCGACCGCATTCGCCACGTGGATACCTGCGACGCGAACACCGGCCCGATCTTCCTGACCTATCGCCCGCAGGCGGCGGTCCACGCGCTTGTGGAGGGCTGGAAGGCCGCGCACGCGCCGGTCAATGATTTCACGACCGCCGACGGGATCGGCAACACCGTCTGGGTCGTGGACGATCCCGCCGTCGTGGCGCAGATTTCCGCGCTGTTTGCCGGCATCGACGCGCTGTATATCGCGGACGGCCATCATCGCTGCGCCTCTGCGGTCAAGGTCGGCTGCAAGCGCCGCGCCGCGCAGCCCGATTATGACGGCACGGAGGAATTCAATTTCTTCCTGAGCGTCGCGTTCTCCTGCGACGAGCTGGCGATCATGGATTACAACCGCGTGGTCAAGGATCTCAACGGCCACACGCCCGCAGCGTTCCTGAAAGCGCTGGAGCAGGATTTCACCGTGGAGCCCGTCGGCGCCGCGCCCTATCATCCCGAAGCGCTGCATACCTTCGGCCTGCTGCTCGACGGCGTCTGGTATCGCCTGACCGCGAAGGCCGGCAGCTTTGACACGGCGGACCCCGTAGCGGCGCTGGACGTTTCGATCCTGCAGGCGAACGTGATCGCGCCGCTGCTCGGCATCGACGACCCGCGCACGGACAAGCGCATCGACTTCGTCGGCGGCATCCGGGGCCTTGAAGAGCTCGAGCGCCGCGTGCAGACGGATATGCGCCTGGCGTTTTCGATGTATCCCACCTCGCTGGAGGAATTGATGGCGATTGCCGACGCCGGGCAGATCATGCCGCCCAAATCCACCTGGTTCGAGCCGAAGCTGCTCAGCGGCCTGTTTATCCACAAGCTGGCATAAAGCCGTTCGCCCCGTCTCCGGCGGGGCGATTTTCACAAAACGTGGCCGCGATCCTTATTAAAACTGTATAAATATCCCGATTCCGGTTGCAAATTCACGCGGACTGTGTTATACTAAACTATCATAGTTGCACGGCGATCGCGGCGCGCCGCCGCCGTCCCGTGCCTGCGGCGAAGAGGAGGAGTGAGATGGCAAACGAAGCGACTGCGTTGGAGCTGGAGCAGGAGCGCGAACACATTGTCACAACGGCCATGAAGGATCGGCGCTACGTCGGCACAAAAGAGACCGTCGCCTACATTCTTTATGACATCGCGCAAAGCTTCGACATCAACAAATACCGTGATATTTTCACCACGGACATTCTCAAGATCGGCCTGAAATTCCAGAGCGTGACCAATGCGGTCGTCGGCGTCTGGGATATCATCAACGACGTGCTGCTCGCGGCGCTGGTCGACAAGACCCGCACCCGCTGGGGCAAATTCAAGCCCTGGCTCGTGATCTACGCGCTGCCGGGCGTCATGCTCAGCGTGATGTTCTGGCTGCTGCCGCTGTTCTTCAAGGACAAGGGGCTGTATGACGTTTCCAAGCTGGCCTTCTTCCTGGTGTTCCAGCTGCTGAGCAATCTGGCGACCTCGCTGCGCGATATTTCGCGCACGGGCATGCTGGCCGTCATCACGCCGAATATCATCGACCGCACGCGGCTGATCACGCAGGCGAATCTGCTCTCCGGCTTCGTGGAGAAGGGCCCGGAGATCCTCATGGGCGTGCTGATCGATCTGGTCAACCACAACGTGCTCAAGATCAGGATGCGCTCGCTCTATATCACCGCCGGCTCCGCCACGGCGATCGTCAGCGGTCTGTTTGCAATCTATTTCTCGATCGTTGCCAAGGAGCGTGTGCAGCAGACGGTCGAGAAGCCCTCGGTCAAATCGACCTTCAAATCCATTCTGAATAATAAACCGCTGCTGCTGATCACGCTCGCCGAGATCCTCGGCGCCTTCAGCGTCGGCTCGAGCCTGAATTATTACTACATCAACGTGCTCGGTCTCGCGTCCATGTCCACCATCGTCGGCATCCCCGGCGCGGTGGTCTCGCCCATTTCCTATTCGTGGGTGCCGTGGGCGCGCGCGAAGTTCTCGACCAAGACCCTCTGGCTGGTCGGCTCCCACACCAGCGACGTGCTGATGATCGGCGTGTTCCTCATCGGCGCGATCAACAAGAATTACAAGAAGCCCGCCGCGATGATCCCCGCCTTCATGCTGCGCGAGACGATCTGGATGTTCACCTGGGGCATCCGCAGCGTGATCCCCGAGGAGATGCGCAACGAGGCGATCGACTACGGCGAATGGAAAAACGGCTACCGCACCGAGGGCATGACCGGCGTGGCCAAGGGCATCCCGAAGAAGATCATTTCCACCGTCGGCGGCTCCGTCAACGCGATCATTCTCGACGCGATCGGCTACAAGCAGGGCGCAGGCTACGGCGAGCAGAGCATCGAGACGGAATTCGGCCTGTTTGCCATGAGCACGATCCTGCCGGTTGTGACCGGCGCGCTGAGCGTGATCCCCAAGCTCTTCTACGACCTGAGCGGCAAAAAGCGGGATCGCATGTATGCCGAGCTCATGGAACGCCGCAAGGCAATGAGCGACGAGGTCAACGCGGGCGACGCGGCCAGATCCGCGCCGGGCGAAGAAGCGTAATCTCCGCCGAAAACAGAAAAACGCAATCCCGCCGCAGCTTTCACCGGAAGCCGCGGCGGGATTTTTGTGTCATTATCCGTTCATGAAGCGTCCCTTGCCTGCGCCGGGGAAGCATGCTTGACATTAGAAAATGATCCAAGTATAATAAACATCAGAATGGAGGGACGGCTATGTCACTGGAAATCCTGCACGGGGACATCACGAAATTTGCCTGCGACGCGATCGTCAACGCCGCGAATGCATCGCTGCTCGGCGGCGGGGGCGTGGACGGCGCGATCCATCGCGCGACGGGGCCGGCGCTGCTGGCGGAATGCCGGCAGCTCGGCGGCTGCAAAACCGGTGAGGCCAAGCGCACGGGCGGCTACAATCTGCCCTGCCGCTACGTGATCCATACCGTCGGCCCGATCTATGTGGACGGCGAGCACGATGAGCCGGCGCTGCTGGCGGCCTGCTACCGCAATGCGATGCAGCTTGCGGCGCAGAGCGGCTGCCGCAGCATCGCCTTCCCGCTGATCTCCGCGGGCGCCTACGGCTATCCCAAGGCGGAGGCGCTGCGCATCGCGATCGAAACGCTGCAGGCCGCGCCCGAAACGGCGCATATGCGCGTGGCGCTCCTGCTCTATAACAGCGGGGACCGCGCCCAGGCTGAACGCCGCCGGGCCGCGCTGGCAGCGCGTCTGCGTCAGCTGCAGGAGATGATGCCGGCGGAGGCTGCGATAGAGGAATGCGCGGCGATGCCGATGCAGGGGAACGCGCCGCCGCTTGCGGACTTTGATTCGATGGAGCTGGCGCCCCCCGCGGCCGAGAGGATCGAAAAAAAGCGCCTGTTCCGGCGCGAAAAAAAGGAGGCGTCCGCCGCGCCGCCTCCGCCCGCCGCGCCGCCTCTGCCCGCCGCGCATCCGGCCCCGCCGCCGATCCAGGCGCAGGAAACGGCCTTCATTGGAAATGACACGGCCGATCTGAG
>JAFWCS010000475.1 GCA_017534365.1 Clostridia bacterium
CGCAGCCAGTACAAGCATGCCCGGCGCATCGTGCAGCTGCTGGTCGGGCTGTATATGCTGGTGTATCTCGGCCTGATCTGCCGCGAGAATATGCAGATCGAGGGCTTCTGGTATTATCTGTTCACCGGCGTGTTTGAAGCGGCGACGATCCACTACGCCGTCGCCAAGATCTTCGGCCCGCTGCTGTTTGGCCGGGGCTGGTGCGGCTACGCCTGCTGGACGGCGATGGTGCTGGATTTTCTGCCGTATCAAACGCCGCTGCAGCCGCGCAAACCGCTCGGCTGGATCCGGTATCTCACCTTCGCGGCGTCGCTGATCTTTGTCGCCGCCCTGTTTCTCGCGAAGGTCGGTCAGATCGAGCGCATCATGTTCTGGGCGTTCCTGATCGGCAATCTCGTCTATTACGCCGTCGGCATCGCGCTGGCGTTCCTCTTTAAGGACAACCGCGCGTTCTGCAAATACGTCTGCCCGATCACGGTCTTTCTCAAGCCGATGAGCTACTTCTCGCTCTTCCGCATCAGATGCGACAAGGAAAAATGCGTCGGCTGCGGCAAATGCAAACAGGTCTGCCCGATGGAGGTCGACGTCACGGATAACGCGCGCAGCCGCAAAAACGCAACGGAGTGCATCCTTTGCATGGAATGCGTCAAACACTGCCCGAAGGATGCGCTGTAATAAATGAAAAGGGGAAAAGAGACATGGAAATGACAATGCAGGAGGCGATCCGCGCGCGGCACAGCATTCGCCGCTACAAGGATCAGCCGATCGATCGGGACACGGCAGGCAGGCTGCAGGCGCTGATCGATGCGCTCAACGAAGAAAGCGGTCTGCACCTGCAGCTGATCCTGGATGATCCGCAGTGCTTCGACACCTTTCTCGGGCATTACGGCCATTTTGAGCATGCCGACAACTACGTCGCCGTCATCGGCAAACGGACGCTGCCAGATCTGGACGAGCGCTGCGGCTACTACGGGCAGCTGCTCGTGCTGGAGGCGCAGCGGATGGGGCTGAACACCTGCTGGGTCGGCGGCACCTACGGCCACGGAAAATGCAGGGCGGACAAGGCCGCCGGCGAAAAGATCGTCTGCGTGATCTCAATCGGCTACGGCGCCTACGAAGGCAAGCCGCATCCCTCCAAGCCGCTGCAGAAGCTCTGCGCGGTCCCGGAAGCAGACATGCCGGACTGGTTCAAGGCGGGCGTCGAAGCGGCGCTCCTTGCGCCGACGGCGCTGAATCAGCAGAAATTCAGCATTTCGCTCGTGAACGGCGAAGCGGTGATCAAGGCCGGTTTCGGCGTGATGACGAAGCTGGATCTCGGGATCGTCAAGCGCAATTTTGAACTGGCCTCCGGGCACAAATGCCGGTAAAGCCGGCACCTGAACGACTTGTGAATCAGAAAAAAGACGGAAAGAGAAACCCGAAGGGAGGGCGACCCCGATGTATGCATCCTTTGATCCGCTGGAAGCGGCTGCGCTGGTGCACGGCTACCTGACGCAGATGGTGGACCCGGCAGAGGATTTTTTGCCCTATTGGCTGGTGCTGCCGAATAAAAAACCGGCGGAGGCCGCGCATTGCCGCGTGGATGACGCCGAGCTGGTCGGTTCGTGGTATGAAGGCCTGACCTGCGCGATGCGCATGCTCGGCACGCAGGAGGGCGAGACGGTGCGGCAGGGCTTCCGGCGGCATCTGATGCGCTCCTGGGGGGCGCACGGTCTGCGCTTTTGTCACCCCTACCCGTGGACGCACACGATCCACGCGTCCTTCCATGAAATGGGCTATATCCTGCCCGCGCTCAACCTGATCACGGCGGAATTTCCGGAGGACGCCGAGGCCGAGCGCCGCACGGCGGAGCTGATCCGCGGGATGCGGGACCTGGTGATCGAGCGAAAGGTGCGCACCTTCTGGTCCGGCGATTATACGGAAACCGAGCCGCTGTTTGAATTCCCCAACGACGTTTATCTGGAGCAGGGCGGCTTCGATCTTACGCGCCACACCGGCCGGGGCGAGCAGGCGATCCGCAACGCGCTGATGCTGCCCGCGCTCGTGCAGCGCCACGCGCAGACCGGCGATCCGATTGCGCTGGAGCTTGCGGTGGGTCTGGCGAATTTCGTGCTGGGTCCCTCGCGCTACTTTAATTACAACATGGAATTTTTCGGCCACGTGCATTCCGCCGCGTGGTTCGCCGTCGGGCTTGTGGAACTGGGCCGCGTGACGGGCAATGAAACCTATATTCTGAAGGGCAAAGGGATCTACGACTATATCCGCTCGATCTCCTTCTCCTTCGGCTGGGTGCCGGAATACGCGCAGTGGCATCCGCCGGCGGAGGAGC
>JAFWCS010000476.1 GCA_017534365.1 Clostridia bacterium
CAAGCGCGGTCAGCTCCTCGAGCAGATCAATGCCGATCACTGCGGGCGCCGCCGCAGGAGCCGCTGCCGGCACAGCGCCGCCTTCCTTGAGCGCTTTATTTTCATCATTGAGCTTGCGGCAGATCTTCTTGAGCTTTTCGTTGTTGGCTTCCACGCCCTTGGCATAGTCAAAGACCTTTTTATATTCCGCCTTGAGCACGCTGATGTATTGATCGACGTCAGCGCAGTTGTAGCCGTTTTCGGCGATCTGGAATAAATTGTTGTTTTCCATTGCATGATCCTCCATCCATTGTCCGTGATTCAAAGATTTACAAAATTAATATAGCATAAAAAATAAAAAAAAACAACAGGGAATTGTGAATTTTCTCCGCAAATGCCTGTTTTTTTATGCGAAGGCAAAAAAACATATCCGGCCGCAGCTGCGGCAGGGTTCCATAAACCAGTGTTGTCGCAAAAAGCGCCCTTTACGCGCACTCCCGCCGTTCCCGGCTTGAGATACGACAGTATCCTTGCGCCGGGAAGCGACGCGATCGCACGCAAATTGCATCTTTTTTCGATGCATCGCAGTTCTGCCGCGGCAGAAATCGTTCAGAAGAAAAAACCCGCAGCCGGCATACTGCACGCATGTCGCTGCGGGTTTGACGAAGTTATGGGCGATTTCCGCCTGGCAGAACCAATACTGGATTATGAATCCCTGCCGTACCGGATATGCCTTTATCATTTAGCGTGGTTTATTTTGCGGGGCGCATCGTGAAGCGGAAGGTCAGGCCGTCGCTGCCGTCGATCTCATACTGCGGCAGCACGTCCGGGCCGCAGCTGGCCGTGCCGGCGCCGCGCAGGAAGCCGTCGATCTCTACCGCGACCGTGTGCTCGCTGATCAGGTCCTCGCGGTGATTCGCCTTGTGCAGCAGGTCCTGCGTGTAGGGCCGGACGTTGAAGCAGAAGGGCTTGTCCTCAAACGCGAACAGCAGACCGTCGCCGTCGGCATCCGTGATGCTGAGCGTGCGCACGTCGGTGCGGTTGCCCGCATCCTGCGGACGGATATAGGGCTCATACATTTCCTCGACCGTCGTTTCATAAACGCCAAGCAGGGCGTGCGCGTTGAGGTCCGGCATGTTTTCATCGCTGCCGCGGCCGAAATACGCGACGTTGGTGAAGCCTTCGGGCATCTCCAGCGTCAGGCCGAAGCGCGGCAGATGCGCGGACAGGCGCTTCTTCGCAACGGGCCGGAAGGACGCGGTGACCGCGACTGCGCCGTTTGCGGCGATCTCATAGGTCAGCGTGACAAGGCCGAGCGCCTGCGGCGTCTTTTTGCTCTTGAGGCTGTACTGCACCGTGACCGTCGCTTTTGCCCGCGTCGCTTTGGCTTCGCAGCCCTTGCACAGGCAGCGGTAGTCGTCGTAGCCCGCGCCGATCCACCGGTCGCGGAACCAGACGTCGTTGTCGAGCAGCGCGCGGAAGATATTCGGCAGGAATCCCTTGGCCTTGGCGGGTGTCTGATTGATCAGCTCCTTGCCGCCTGCCTTGTAGCTTTCAAGCATGCCGCTCGCTTTGCCGAAGGTCAGCGCGCCGTCTGCGAAGGCGATCTCGAACGCCGCATCGGTCTCGGTCAGCTTCACGCTGCCGGCGGCTTTCTCAAACGCCGGACGATAAGCTTCCTTGATCACGAGCTGCTCGCAGGCGATCTCGCGCTCGCCGTCATAGTAATAAACGTTCAGATACAGGTCGCAGTTCTCGCGCGGGAGCTTGATATCCAGCGGATAGGAAGCGCTTGCTTCCGGCGCGATCTCGGGGCGGAATTCATCGGCAGCAAGCAGCTCGTCGCCGTTTCTGACCAGCTCCCAGACGACCGTCAGATAGCCGCTTGCGCGGAAACGGTTCGTGTTCAGCAGGGTCAGCGTTTTGTTCTCATAGGACGCGCGCAGCGGACGGTAGACGTTGCGCATGACCTTGGCGCCCGTGTGCAGGCTGCGGTCGGGATACAGCAGACCGTCCACGCAGAAGCAGCCGTCATGCCGCCATTCGCCGTGGTCGCCGCCGTAGGTGAATTTGATCTTGCCGTGCGGATGATAAACGGAATGATCGGCCCATTCCCAGATGCAGCCGCCCATGAGGTTGGGATAGCGGTAGATGATCTCCCAGTATTCCTCCAGCGCGCCGGGGCCGACGCCCATCGCGTGGGCGTATTCGCAGAGATAGAAGGGCTTGTTGGTGTACTTTTTGCCGCGCGTATGTTTGCCGCAGCGCTCCACGTTCGCGTGGTTCGTATACATCTCCGAAACGACGTCATAGGAATGGCGCTCGCAGTGAATGACGCTCTCATAATGGACCGGGATCTCCGGGCAGACCTCGTGCAGATAGTCATAGCAGACGTCCTGGCAGGCGTAGCCGCCGGCTTCGTTGCCGAGCGACCACATCGTGACGGCCGGATGGCTGCGGTCGCGCAGATACATGCGCTTGACACGGTCCAGATAACGCGGCGCCCACTTGGGATCATGGCTGATCAGATGGAAATTGTCATGGGGCTGGCAGCCGCAGCCGTGCGTTTCGATATCTGCCTCGTCGATGACGTAAAGGCCGTAAAGGTCGCAGAGGGTGAGGAACTGCGGATCCGGCGGATAGTGCGAGGTGCGCACGGCGTTGCAGTTGAGCTCCTTCATGAGCCGGATATCCTTCTCAAGATCGTCGTAGCTCATCACGTAGCCGTTTTTATAATTGGAATCGTGATGGTTGACGCCCTTCATCTTGATCAGCTTGCCGTTGAAATAGAAGAGGTCGCGCTTGATCTGCACGGTCTTGAAGCCGATGTAGCTGCGGAAAGTCATCACGGGCGCGCCGTCCTTGCACAGCGTGGTGTAGGCGGTATAGACGGTCGGGATCTCCGGATTCCAGGTCTTGACCTTCAGGCCGGTGAACTGCAGGGTGCTTACGGCGTCCGCAGCAGTCTGCGCCTTGGCCAGCA
>JAFWCS010000477.1 GCA_017534365.1 Clostridia bacterium
GGGATCGTCGTGCCGAGCAGTTCGTCCACCTCGTCGAGATCCGCGATCGCGTCGATCGTGAAGGTCGTCTCATCGATGCGGTTGATCTCCTCCTCGTCGTCGTCGTATTCATCCTGGATGTTGCCGACGATGGATTCGAGCACGTCCTCGAAGGTCACGATGCCCGCCGTGCCGCCGTATTCGTCGACCACGACGGCGAACTGCGTGTGGCTCTCGCTCATGGCTTTGAAAAGATCGGCGCAGGACTGCGTTTCCGGCACGTAGAGCGCCTTGCGCATGACCTTGGCGATCGTGAGATTCTTGGGAATGGTCCGCCCGACGAATTTGAGCAGATCCTTGGCGTAGAGCACGCCGATGATGTTGTCCGGATCCTCCTCGAACACCGGGATGCGGGAGTAGCCGTTTTCCACGGCGAGCTCCGCCACCTCCTCGAGCGAGCGGGTGACCTCGATGGCGGTCATTTCCGTGCGGTGGGTCATGATGTCGCCGGCGTCGAGATCGTCGAATTCAAAGATGTTGTCGATCATTTCCTTCTGCGCGTCCTCGATCACGCCCTTTTCGCCGCCGACGTCGACCATCATGCGGATCTCCTCCTCCGTGACGTCCTCCTCATCGGCGTTCGGGTCGAAGCCGAGCAGCCGCACCACGCCGTTGGTGGAGACCGCGAGAAATTTGACGAAGGGCTTGGTCAGCGAGGCGAAGAAGAGCAGGAAGCCGACCACCTTGTAGGAGATCTTCTCCGGGATCTGCATGGCGATGCGCTTGGGCGCGAGCTCGCCGAGCACGAGGGAGAAGTAGGAGGTCAGGATCGTGACGAGCACGATCGCCGCCGCGCGGATCACGCCGAGCGGGATCACGTTTGCCACGGCGGTCTTTGCCAGCGCGTCGGTGATCAGCACCGCGAAGGACTGCGAAGCGGAGGCGGAGGTCAGAAAGCCCGCCAGCGTGACGCCGATCTGGATCGTGGAAAGAAACCGGCTGGAATTCCGGGTCAGTTTAACGATTTGTTTGGCTTTTTTATCGCCTTCTTCGGCGAGCCTGCGCATTTTGGTGTCGTTGAGCGAAATGATCGCGATCTCGCTCATGGCGAAGAACGCGTTGATCAGGATCAGCGCCAGCAATAATAACAGTTTAAATACAAGATTGAGCGCAGGGTCCGGGTCATCCATTGCGGATTAGCTCCTTTCAAAAATCAAAGATACAATAAGACTATTATAGCGTATCATAGCATATTCCCGCTATCTTGTCAATAAAAATCAAAGAAGATCCGCCGCGGCGCTTGACAAGCTCCGCGGTTTCGCTCTATAATGAAAAAAACGATCCGGAGGAAAGAAGTGTTGAAAATGAAAAAAACGCTGCGCGCGCTTGCCCTTGCCCTCGCGCTGAGCCTGCTGCTGCCGTTTTCCGCGTTTGCGGCGACGGGGACGGGCGAACAGATCGATTATCTGCTCATGGGCGATTCCATTGCCGAAGGCTTCGGCGTGCGGAATCCGGAGGAAGCGAGCTACGGCGCGATCGTCGCGGCGACCAACGGCTACGCCTACCACAATATCGCCCGCTTTGCGCGCAACACGACCCGGCAGCTTCAGCAGCTCGAGCAGGATCCCTACGCCCGGGCGCAGGTGGCCGAGGCTGAGATCATCAGCCTGTCGATCGGCGGCAACGATTATTTCGCCGAGCCTTCGGTGGTGCTCGTCGCGGCCGGCCTGGTCTTCAACATCCCGACGAGCGAATACA
>JAFWCS010000478.1 GCA_017534365.1 Clostridia bacterium
CCCTGCCGCATCGCGCCGGGACGCCTGCGCCTGCCGAAACGCCGGCGACCTTTTTGCCCGTCCTGCGCTTCGCCGCCTGCAGCGACATCCACCTGAGCGGCGACCCGGATTCCGCGGAGGCGCAGCGCTTTGCCGCCCTGCTGGAAACGGTTTACGCCTATGCCGCGCAGCAGGAGTATCCCGGCTTCGACGCGCTGCTTGTGGCGGGCGATATGACCGATTGCGGCGGCGAGGAGGAATACGACGTTTTCAATGCGATCCTGGACGCGCACCTGCGGCCGGAAACGCAGCTGCTGGTTGTGACCGGCAATCATGAATATATCCGCTACCGCAAGGTGGACGCTTCGCAGGGCAGCCGCGTCTTTGCTCGCAAAATGCAGCGCGCGGAGGATCTGCACACCGTGATCAATGGCTTCCACTTCATCGGCTGCTCCTACAGCGAGGACGGGCGCACCTTCAAGGCGAAGCTCCCGTGGCTGGAGGCGGCGCTGAAACAGGCCGCGCAGGAGAGCGGGGACAGACCGGTCTTCACCTTTCAGCACCCCGCGCCGTGGGCGACGATTTACGGCAGCGCCGACTGGGGTGACGCCGACGTGCCGCGTATTTTGCGGAAATTCCCGCAGGCGATCAATTTCTCGGGCCATTCCCATTATCCGATCAACGACCCCCGTTCGATCTGGCAGGGCGGCTACACGGCCCTCGGCTGCGGCACGCTGAGCTATTTTGAAACGGAGCTGGACTGCTTTGCCGGCAATTTCCCCTATGAAACGAAGCAGGCGGCGCAGTTTTACATTGCGGAGGCGGACGCCTGGGGCAACGTGCGCATCCGCGCCTATGACCTGATTACGGAGCGGTTTTTCGATCTGGAGTATTATCTGCCCGTGCCGGCCGGCAAGCGGCAGGATTATCTCTATCGGCTGCAGAAGCAGCGCGATCCCGCCCCGGTTTTCCCGCCTGAAACGCGGATCCATACGGAAACGGACGCCGAAGGGCATACGCTGCTGGTCTTCACCGGCGCAACGGACGCTTTTGCCGTGGACAGCTACAAGGGAACGGTGCTGCGCGGCGGCGTGCCGGTGCAGTCTTTCAATTTCTCCGGCAAATATATGTGTCTGGCCGAGCCGGACGTCTACACCGCCGATCTCGGCGCGCTCCCGCCCGGGAATTACGCCGTCAGCATCCACGCGATGAATTGCTACGCAAAGCTTTCGAAGCCGCTGACCTTCCGCTTCCAGGTGCGGGCGGACAGGAAAAAGGGGAGTTGATTTCATGCGCATACGACTGTACGAGATTATTGAAGCCGCGCAGGAGGACGATAAACTCAGCGCGGTCTACGACTGGTTTATGATGGCAGTCATTCTCAGCAGCCTTGTACCGCTGGCGTTTCACAAAGTGAACATCGGGTTTCTTCTGATCGACCGGATCACAGTTGTGATCTTTATTATTGACTATTTTCTTCGGCTGCTGACCGCGGATCTGAAGCTGAAAAAGGGCGCCGCTTCGTTTGTACTCTATCCCATCACGCCCATGGCGATCATAGACCTGGTATCCATATTGCCGTCATTGACAATTATAAATGGCGGTTTTCGACTGCTGAAAATCTTTCGGTTATTAAGAACATTCAAGGCATTTCGCGCATTTAAGATCATACGCTATTCAAAAAGCATTAATCTGATTATTAATGTGTTAAAGAAACAGAGCAAGACGCTGGGAACAGTTGCGGGGCTTTCAATTGGTTATGTTCTGTTTTCCGCACTCGTGATTTTCAACGTGGAGCCGCAGTCGTTCAAAACGTTCTTTGAAGCGTTCTACTGGGCGATGGTGTCGCTTTCAACGGTGGGTTACGGCGACATCTATCCGGTAACGACGACGGGGAGAATCGTTACGATCGTATCATCTTTACTGGGGATCGCCATCATTGCGTTGCCGTCCGGCATCATCACGGCAGGGTTTATGGATGAGCTGAAACAGGATAAAGAAAACCCGCAGGAGGAAAACCCGGATGCGAATGCGGCGGGATCGGCAGAGGAGCAGTCGGACGACTGACCGTTTTCGCAAAAAATACAATAAAAAGGATCAGCGCATCGCCTTGTCACGGGCCATGCGCTGATTCGTTTTTTTGCTTATTTATCGTTTTTGTATTTTCGCTTGGCGATATAGATCGGCCGCTTCTTTGTCTGAATAAAAGTCCGGGCGTTGTATTCGCCGATGATGCCGATGCACAGCAGCTGGATGCCGCCGAGCAGCAGGATCAGCACGACAATGGTTGCGTAGCCGGCCACGTCGATGCCGAAAAACAGCTTTTGAAACACGACGACCAGCAGATAAATCACCGACAGCACGGAGGTGATCAGGCCGAGGATGGTCGCGATGCGCAGCGGCGCGGTCGTGAAGGCGAAGATGCCCTCCAGCGCGTATTTAAACAGCTTCCAGAACGACCATTTGGATTGGCCGCTCGCGCGTTCCTCCGCGCGGTAGGGGATAAATTCGGTCCGGAAGCCGACCCAGGAAAACAGGCCCTTGGAGAAGCGGAAATATTCGTCCATACGCAGCACGGCCTCGACCATCGGGCGGCGCATCGTGCGGAAATCACTGGCGCCCTGCACGAATTCCGTGTCGGAAAACCGGTTGATCAGCCGATAGAAGCCGTCCTTGAAGAAGATCAGCGCCTTGC
>JAFWCS010000479.1 GCA_017534365.1 Clostridia bacterium
GCCGTGCTCGTCCGTGCCGGTCAGGAAGAAGGTCTCGAAGCCCTGCGCGCGCTTATACCGCGCCATCGCTCGGCGGCAACGGTGGAATAGGTGTGGCCGATATGCAGCTTATCCGAGGGATAATAGATCGGCGTCGTGATATAGAATGTCTTTTTATTTTCCATAGGGAACAACCTCCGTTTATTGTTTGAGTAAGGACGCGGCTGCGGGGTCGAGGAACACCAGCACGTCCGGATGCGTCTGCAGTGCGGACGCAGGACACTGCGGGGTCACCGGCCCCTCGAGCATGGCCTTGACGGCCGCCGCCTTGCTCTCGCCCGTGGCGATCAGGATCAGGCGCTTCGCCCGCAGGATCAGGCCGACGCCCATCGTGATCGCAAAGCGCGGCATGGGCACGTCGTCAAAATAGCAGGAATTCGCCGCGATCGTGCTCTCGGTCAGCGCAACGCGAAAACTCTCCTGCGAGAAGGCGTCCGCCGGCTCGTTGAAGGCGATATGCCCGTTGCGCCCGATGCCGAGCAGCTGCACGTCGATCCCGCCGGCCGCTTCGATCGCAGCCGTGTAGCGCGCGCTCTCGGCTGCCGGATCGGCGTTGCCGTCAAGGAACCCGACGTTCGCGGGATCCATATCGACGCGGGAAAACAGCTGCACCTGCATGAAGCTGTAGAAGCTGTTTTTATGCGTCTTCGGCAGATCGCAGTATTCATCGAGATTGAAGGAGCGCACCCGGCGGAACGACACCTTGCCCGCCTGATACGCCGCGGCCAGCGCGTCATAGGTCGGCACGGGCGTCGCGCCGGTCGCAAGGCCGAGCACGCAGTCCGGCTTCTCACGGATCGCGTCGCAGAGCAGCGCCGCCACAGCTTCGCCGATGGCCGTTTTGTTTTCTAAAATCTGCACTTTCATGGTATTTGCCCTTCTTTTTTCAGATGCTGATTTCTTTTCCGCTCGCAGAGGAATCATAGATCGCCTGCATGAGCTTGGAGGTCTCCACGGCGTAGTCGATATACTGGCGGTTGTGCTCGCCCGTGCCGATGCAGCGCAGGAAATCCTTGATCTCGTTTTCATACATATCCGTCGTGCGGCAGTTGACCTTCGTCTCGGTCAGCATGCCGTTTTTGGTGCTCCAGAGGCGGAAATCGCCGCAGTAATTCAGGCGGATGCCCGCTTTGTCGCCGAGGAAGTCGATATAGGTCTCGCTCACGCCGATATTCTGCGCCCAGGCGCCGTTGAAGGTGATCGTCGGGCCGTTCGTGCGCACGAAGCCGGTCACGCTGTCGTCCACGTCGTAGGTGCCGGTCTCGACGTTGGAGGTCTCCTCGGCCCACATGCCGGTGTAGACGAAGTTTTTCATATCTACGCCCAGCTTGCTGAACGCCGCGCCGGAGGCGGTGCGCACCTTCGGATCGCCGCAGCAGAATAGGATCAGATCGAGATAATGCACGCCCCAGTCGATCAGCGCGCCGCCGCCGGAGGCCGCGAAGGTGGTGAAATCGCCGCCGAGGCCCGGGATCGAGCGGTGCGCGCGGAAGGAGGCGTAAACGTGATAGACCTCGCCCAGCTCGCCCGCCGCGATCAGTTCACGGATCTTTTCGACGTAGGTGTTGAAGCGGTTGCAAACGCCGATATTCAGGAGCTTGCCGGTCTCGTGCGCGGCCTTCTGCATCTCGAGCGCTTCGCTGAGAATCCGCGCCGCCGGCTTCTCGCACATGACGTGCTTGCCCGCGCGCAGGAAATCGATCGCGATGATCGAATGAAAGTCGTTGTGGGTGCAGACGGAAACAGCGTCCAGCTCCGGATCGTTGAGGAACTCGTGATAATCCACGACCGCCTTGCCGCAGCCGTATTTCTCGACGCAGGCCTGCGCCTTCTCGGGGATCAGATCGCAGAAATACCTGATCTCCGCCATGCCGCTCTTGAGATAAGCGGGGATGTGCGCGGCATTGGCGATGTTGCCGCAGCCGATGATCGCCACGTTGTATTTTTTCATAAAAACACCTCCGAAGAAAGGATACAACTATATTCTGGTTTATAGTAATACAAAAACTGGAAAAAGTAAAGGTTTATTTGTGAAAAATCTTGAAAAACGCGCCGCAGTCTGTTATGATATGGTCAGAATTCAACAACCGGAGGTATAGAGTATGGGCAGATTTCCGATCGGCGTGATCATCGACAGCTTCCGTCTTCCGATCCCAGAGGCGGTCCGGAAAGCGGCGGAGGTCGGCGCGCAGGGCATTCAGGTCTATGCCACGCGCGGCGACATGGCGCCGGAAAACATGACGCGGCAGAAAATCAGCGATTTCAAGGCGCTCGTGGCGGACAACGGCCTTGTGATCTCCGCGCTCTGCGGCGATCTGGGCGGCGGCTTCGGCAACGCGGAGGAAAACGGATGGCGCATTGAGAAATCCAAACGCATCATCGACCTTGCCAAGGAGCTCGGCACCGACGTTGTGACGACCCACATCGGCGTCGTGCCACAGGAGAAATCCCACCCGCGCTACGGCGTGATGCAGGAGGCCTGCTTCGAGCTTGCCCGCTACGCGGACAGCGTGCAGGCGCATTTCGCCATCGAGACCGGCCCGGAGACCTCGGCCGTGCTCAAGGAATTCCTTGACGCGCTCGGCTCCACGGGCGTCGGCGTCAACCTCGACCCTGCGAACCTCGTCATGGTCACGGGCGACGACCCGGCCGGCGCGGTGCGCAATCTGAAAGATTATATCGTCCACACCCACGCAAAGGACGGCAAACAGATTTTTTATAAAGATCCCGAGATCGTCTACGGCATCAAAAAGGATCCCCTCGTCACGGGCGAATCCTTCATCGAGGTGCCGCTCGGCGAGGGCTGCGTGCCGTGGGAACGCTATCTCGCCGCGCTCGAGGAGATCGGCTATCACGGTTTCCTGACCATCGAGCGCGAGGTCGGCGACGACCCGGCGCGGGATATCCGCATCGCCGTGGACTTCCTGAGAAAGCAGGGGTGCTGACCATGAAAATCGGCGTGAGCAGCTACAGCTTTCAGCAGCTGATTTCCGCCGGGGCGGAATCGCAGCTGAGCATCATGGAAAAGGCCGCGGCCATGGGCTTCGACGGCATTGAATTCACCGATCTGCAGCCGCCGCAGGGCGTGAGCGAAGCGGGTTACGCGCAGATGCTGCGCGCGGAGAGCGACCGGCTCGGCCTGCCGATCATCAGCTACACGGTCGGCGCGAACCTGCTGTGTGACGCTGGGCTCGACGCGGAGGTCGAACGGGTCTGCCGCAAGATCGACATCGCGCAGCTGCTCGGCGTCCCCTGTCTGCGGCACGACGCCGCCTGGGGCATGCCGGAATCCAGGCGCAGCTTTTCGGGCTTTGCGCAGGCGCTGCCGACGCTGGCCGAGGGCTGCCGGCGCATCACGGCCTACGCCGCGGAAAAAGGCATCGTCACCATGGTCGAGAATCACGGCACCTTCTGCCAGGAAAGCGGCCGGCTCGAGGCGCTGGTCACCGCGGTCGGGCATCCGAATTTCGGCGTGCTGGCGGATCTGGGCAACTTCGCCTGCGCAGATGAAAACAGCGCAAACGCCGTCGGCCGTCTGGCGCCGTTCGTCAGGCACGTGCACGCAAAGGATTTCCTGATCCGCAGCGGCAACGGCGTCGATCCGGGCAGAGGCTTCTTCCGCTCGCGCGGGGGCAACTACCTGCGCGGCACGATCGTCGGCCACGGCCGCATCCCGCTGCTGCAATGTCTGCGCATCCTCAAAAGCAGCGGCTACAGCGGCTGGTACAGCATCGAATTCGAAGGCATGGAGCCCTGCCTGGAAGGCATTGAAATCGGGCTGGAAAATCTGAAAAAACTGGAATCCATGATCTGAACAGGAGGAATCATAGAATGAAATTCAAAAATCTTGTCGCCGCTTCCGCCGCGCTGACCGGCGCTGTGGCGGGCGTCAGTTATCTGGTCTTTTACGAAGTCATGAACCGCAACGCGAAGCTCCCGCAGAAGCTCGGCTCCGTCATGGCGCCGCCCTCCGAGGACGTTGTGCCCGCGGACGAGGATCCGCGCAAGCTCTGGCTGGACGAGCAGGAATTCGAGCAATTTTCGATCAAGAACGCCGAGGGCAACACGCTCTACGGCTATCTGCTGCGCCCGGAGACCCCGTCGGATATCTACGTCTTCTGCAGCCACGGCTACCGCAGCAGCGGCAAGGGGCAGTTTGCGCTGATCGTCAAATACTATCACGATCAGGGCTACAACGTGTTTCTGGTCGATCACCGCGGTGCCGGCACGAGCGAGGGCAAATACATCGGCTTCGGCGTGCACGAGCATAAGGACAGCCTGCTCTGGCTGGACTTCATGAATGAGACCTTCGGCCCGGATATCCAGATCATCCTGCACGGCATTTCCCTCGGCTGCGCCACAGTCACGATGATGAGCGGCTGCCCGGAACTGCCGGCCAACGTGAAATTCATCATCGCGGACTGCGGCTTCACGTCCGCGCAGGCGGAATTTGAGCACAATCTCAAGAACCTGCACGTGCCGAAGTATCCCCTGCTGCCCGTGACGGATTTCGCCAACAAGCTCTTCTCCGGCTTCAACTTCAAGGAGGCCGATCCGATCAACTACGTCAAGAACGCCAAGGTGCCCATGCTCTTCATCCACGGCACGAAGGATGATTTCGTGCCGACCTTCATGGTGCATCAGCTCTACGGCGCCTGCGGCAGCGAATACAAGGATCTGCTGCTGGTCGAGGGCGCGGCCCACGCGGAAAGCTACGCGAAGGACAGCGCCGCCTATGAAGCGAAGATTCAGGAATTCGTGGACCGCTTCATCGACAAGCCGGCAGACAAAAGCGCGGACCCGGCGTAATTCCCGCAGATCCTGCGCGCTGCAATCCGGCTTTTGCAGCGCGTTTTCTTATAAAAAAACTGAAAACAACGAGGTGATCTCATGCTGGAGATCCGGCATCTGACAAAGTCCTACGGCAACAAGGTCGCGGTCGACGACCTGTCGCTTTCGATCGAACCGGGCGATATCTACGGCTTCATCGGCCACAACGGCGCGGGCAAAACCACCACGATCAAGGCCTGCTGCGGCATTCTCGGCTTTGACGCGGGCGAGATCCTGATCGGCGGGCATTCCATGCGGGAGGAACCGATGGAATGCAAAAAAATGCTGGCCTATATCCCGGACGAGCCGGTGCTCTATGACTTTCTGACCGGGCGGCAGTATCTGGATTTTGTCGCGGACGTCTATGGCATCCCGAAGGACAAACGCGACGAAAAGATCCGCGCCGGCGCGCAGGCTTTTGAGATCCAGGGCGCGCTGGCCGACACGATTGACGGCTACTCCCACGGCATGAAACAGAAGCTCTCGATCATCGCGGCGCTCCTGCACGATCCGAAGCTGATGATCCTCGACGAGCCGTTCGTCGGGCTGGATCCCAAGGCGGCGCATACGCTCAAGCAGATCATGGCGCTGCTGTGCGCCGAGGGCGGCGCGATCTTCTTCTCGACCCACGTGCTGGAAGTGGCTGAAAAGCTCTGCAACAAGATTGCCATTCTCAAGGAAGGCAAGCTGATCGTCAGCGGCAACACTGCCGACGTGATCGGCGACGCTTCGCTCGAGGATGTGTTCCTGGAAGAGGAGACGGATCATGTTTAAGACGCTGCTGAAGATCAACCTCAAGGCGATGTTCAGCACGATGTTCCGGCGCAAAAACGCAAAGCCCGGCGCCTCCGGCGGGCGGAAGGCCGGTCGCCTCGTGCTGATCGCGCTGCTCGCCGTCTACGCGGTTGCGATGATGATGTTTTCCATCGGCTCCGTCTTCGCTGCGCTGATCATGCAGCCGGACGGCACGATCGTGAGCGCGCGGTATTATTTCGCGC
>JAFWCS010000480.1 GCA_017534365.1 Clostridia bacterium
CCGAGGAGGATATTGAGATTACCCAGTGGATTGCCCACCATTATGGCTGTCGTTTTGAGGAGGTGAATCTGCACAAGGATGGATTTTCTAACTGAATAATGAATACTGAAAAACCGTCAAATGAAGAATGACGGACGGGGTGCGGGTCTCCGCTGAACACCTCGACGGCATAGGTGCAGAAGCACCGACCTCGCCGATTCCTGCGCGGGGCGAGCCGCAGAAGCGTCGGCGATGGCTTCAAGGGAAAGCACATTGGCATTTTTGCCGGCAGCGAAGAAGACTGCCGTGTGGGCTGAACAGCTTCGGCGAGATGCAGAAGGTTGAAATCATTCCGGAAAGCCGATAAATAATCAGCCGCACTCCGAAGAATGCGGCTGCAACTACTATTTGGTGACAATGACTTCAGTACAAGTTCTGCTTTGTATTAATTCTCAATAAACAAGCCAACAAATATAACCAGAATTGGGGGTATTATATACAGAGGTGCCCACCAAATATTTTTGTTTTTCTTTTTTCTTCGACATGTCCACATAATACAAATAGCTGTAATACAAACACCAGAGATAACAGAATAAATGCGAACACTTAAGTCAAATTTTTGGATCAACAGAAACGAAATGATTAACAGTCCATAAGCTATCCCGGCAAAAACAAAAAACAAGTACACTTTTCCAATAAATCTAAAACTATCTTTTGTTAGTTTACTGTGTCTTCTTCCTGTTGAGCTACTTGTATCAGAAGTTCCACTACTATTACCATATGATGATATTGATGATGATGAACCTTTATTTACAAAATGGTACTCACTCGTATGGATTCCATCTGATGTTCCTACAGAGTAATCTTGATTATCAGCAACATCATATATTTCACTAACATTAGTATAATTACCAGCGCTATCCTGAGTGGCAATAACTTTAAAATTTCCGTGATCTTCAAGAATTACTGCATCTTTCATTATACGCACCTCATCTTTCTGTGAATAATTTACAGCAAATCAATCTGTCTGTCAAGAATTAGTTTCTCAACAAGGAGGTCTCCTATGCACCAAACAGACAGCGCACCGCGGCGCGATTGCATGCGCAGCGGCCGCTCCGAAGGCAGGCAAGCCGGTTCGTTCACGCTCAAAGAGGACAGCCGCAAAGCGATCGTGAAGGGCCGGCGGTGATGCCGAACAGAGGCTCTGCACAGGAAACAAAAGCCATCAACGAACGCAAAGAACAAGCGGCAAGGACGCACGATTTCGTGCCTCTTTGCCGTTTTGACAGTATTTTTGATAAAAAACAATTGCAATGATTCTTTTCGTTTGGCTTAGTAATAATGATAAAATCAAAAAGCAGATGGCGCCTGCTGCCGTTTGCGGACTTTGAACTGCGAGCTGCAAGACCTGCGGAAACTTCTTTGCGCGCTTGATCACAGACCAGGAATAACGAATTCACAACTTGGCGGGAGGAAAAAATGAAGCAAAAAGTCCTTGAAGACCCGGGCCGATTCAAATGGCTCATGCTTGCCCTCGGGCTTGCCGCCTGCCTCTTTACCAACGGCAGGTGGAATATCCCGTATGCATTCTGGATCTGGCCGTTCTGCATCCTCTTCTATTTCAGAACCAGCAAAATAATCCGGGGATTGCGCTGCGTATGCCCGGAAACACAAAAGGATCTGTTCTGTGAAAAGGACAGATCCTTTTTGTTTTCGCCAAGCACGGCCGGGCTGTTTTTTCTCTTGACCCTGCCGCGTTTCGGCATTATAATGGCATCAGGAAACCAGAGCGGAGGTGAAGGCATGCAAGGGTTTCAGAACGTCCGCGCGCTCGGCGCTTTCGGCGACGGCCTGCATGACGACGCGGCGGTCCTGAATCGTCTGATCCGCAGCGGGCAGAAAAAGCTGTTCCTCCCCTGCGGGCATTATCTGCTGCGCGGGACGCTGCTCCTGGAAAGCGGAACGGAGATCCTCGCAGACGAAAACGCCTGTCTGCAGCTCGCGCCCGGCGCGCAGAAGGGCCGGCGCGACTTTCTCGCGGCAAACGGCTGCGCCGCCGAGCATATCCGCATCCGCGGCGGCGTGTGGGACGGCAACAGCGCGCAGAACAGCAGAGGCGCGGATCTCTTTGATCCTGCCGCCACGAGCGGCGCGCTGTTCAGCTTCCGCGGCGTGAAGCATCTTTCCCTGACCGATATGAAGCTGAAAAACCCGCTGTGTTATTATCTGCGCTTCTGCGAAGCGGAGGACGTGCTGCTCGAGAATCTGGTGTTTGAATCAGAGGATCTTCATATCAATCAGGACGGTGTGCACCTCGCGGGCTTCTGCCGCCGGTTCACCATCCGGAATCTCCGCGGCGTCAACGGCTCGCCGGGCGACGATTACATCGCGCTCAATGCCGACGACTGCCTCACGCGGCAGGAGAGCTTCGATATGATCAACGGCCTGCAGAGCGAGATCCTGATCGAAAACATTCACGCGGACGAATGCCACTGCTTCGTGCGCCTGCTGAGCGTTGCGTCGCCGATCGAGCGCGTGACGATCCGGAATATTACAGGCTGCTGCCGCGGCACGGCCATCAATATGGACGCCGCCCGTCATTGCCGTGTGCCGCTCTTCCGGCCCGGGGATGAAATCGCCGAAAACGGCGTGGGGCATTTGAAAAATGTGCGGATCGAAAATGTACGGGTCGGCAGAAAGCAGGCGACGGATGAACCGTTCATCGCAGCCGAAACGAACGCGGAGCGCCTTGAGATCCGCGACTTTCAGGTGCTTTCGCCTTCCGGCGGACCGGTGGTCGCGATCTCCGACCTCGCGCCGCATCGCGTGCTCTATCAGCGCGGGCAGACGTCGCTGGACGAATCGCTCCCCCCGCGTGCGCGCCGCGCGTTCACAGATCCGGCGTTCGATACGCTGATTCTTGAAATAACAGATTGAACCGCCTGTTTTTTTGCCTCGGCGATTTTTTGATCCGTTCGCGTCCGGCTTCGCTTGACCGCGGGCCGTTTCTGCAGTATAATGAGCATGACGAAATCAGACGATCCACGGGAGATGATGAGATGAAAACGCTGAAAAAAACGATGCTTTGCCTCCTTGCCGCCCTGCTGCTGGTCTGCGCGCTGCCGACCGGCTGTTTCGCGCAAGCTGAAGCGCCGCAGCTGGCCTTCGATCCGGACGGGAATTTTACGATCCTGCACCTGACGGACTGGCATTGCGACTACCCGCTGCCCGCCGTTCATAAGCAGCTGGTCCTTGAATCTCTCGCCGCGGCGGATCCCGATCTCGTGGTGCTTGGCGGCGACCTTTCCGAAGCCGCGCATGAGGATCAGCCGGCCGCGATCCGGGAGATCTGCGAGCTCTTTGCGCAGGCGGAGATCCCCTTTTTCATTACGTTCGGCAATCATGACTACATGCACGGCTATACGATCGACGAAATGTTCGCGTTCTATCGGGAATTCGGCGGCGCATACTTCATCGGCGCGGATGAGGACCCCGCTCTTTTCGGGTGCGGCACCTGCAGCCTTCCCGTTTGGTCAAACGACGGCAGCCGGGTGGCCTATAACATCTACGCCTTTGATTCCGGCGACTCGGTCGCGGGCAAGGGCTATGATTCCGTGCACGCCGATCAGATCGAATGGTATCGCGCAAAAGCGGAGGCGCTGAAAGAAGCGAACGGCGGGGACTACGTGCCCTCCGTTGTGTTCCAGCATATCATCGTGCAGGAAATCTATGACAAGCTCTTCCCGGCCGCCGCTCCCTACAGCGTGGGCGTCAGAGAATATGAAACCAGGACATACGATCTGGTTCCGATCCCCAACCTTGCCAACATCAAAGACGGCTATATCTTTGAGAAGCCCTGCCCGGGTTATTATAATTACGGGCAGCTCGACGCCATGAGCAGAAACGGCGACGTGCGGGCGATTTTCTGCGGCCACGATCATTACAACAGCTTCACCGTGGAGATCGACGGCGTTGACATCGTCAACACGCCCAGCGTCAAGCCGCATATTTTCCTGCGGAAGATCAACTGGGGCTCCCGGATCATCACGCTGCACGAGGACGGCAGCTATGAGAGCGAAGTGCTTCTCGCGATCGATCTTGCGCAGAAGGCAGATTCGATAATCACTGCGACAGGCGGCGTTTCGCGCGTTGAGATCGCCGCTGTGAACGTGTGGAAAGCGTTTGCGGACCTTTCTCTGTCCTTCTGGAAATGGATCACCGGGATCGCTTACGGCTTCTGAGCGGGTCCGTTTGCGCATCAAGGCGATCAGGCGGACCCTGCGCCCGGCCGCCGCTGTAAAACCTGCAGATCGCATTGAAAAAAGCCTCGTCGAAAGACGAGGCTTTTTCGTGGTCCGAGTGACAGGGTTCGAACCTGCGGCCTGGTGGTCCCAAACCACCCGCGCTACCAACTGCGCCACACCCGGAGATCCCTGCGGCATCCCGCTTGGGGAGCCGGAAAATATTCTAATACATTTTATCGAAAATGTCAATCCTTCCGCGCCGCAGATTGCCGATCGCCGCGCGGCAAAACGCCTGCAGTGTCGGAAAAATCCGCGCAATCTATTGTTTTTCGCCCGAACCTGTGGTATGCTGAAACGGAAGAAAACGTCTCCGCTTCGGAGAGCGATCAAACGAAGCGCTTTGCCGCGCGGTCGGCACGGATGTATCCGTGCCCTACGCACACCGACGGCTTCCCGATGATCTTGCGGGCGGATACTATCCGCCCCTACCTGCTCGCTGGTGGCAATATCGTAGGGGTTGCGGGTCGCCGGTGGCGACCTCTGCGGCATAAGCCGCAGAAGCAACGACCGACCCGGGAGGGGAGATCTGATCATTGATCGCCCGCCGATGGATCTGCAATCTGACGGTGAAACGCCGCGCTCACCGCATGGGCGGCACGGATGTATCCGTGCCCTACGCACACCGGCAG
>JAFWCS010000481.1 GCA_017534365.1 Clostridia bacterium
AAGGAGATCAGCGAAAAGATCCCCGTGGATCAGGTGCTTGACCGCGTGCAGGCGATCATCCGCGAACGCCTTGTATAAATGAAATAACAGAACGCCGCCGCTCCGCGTTTTTGCAGAGCGGCGGTGACTATTTATCGTGACAGCATGCCGTGATAGACGCCGAGCCAGTAGGGCAGGGTATAGGTGGTGCAGGTCTCGAGGCGGTTTGGATTGTAGTAGCCTTCCAGTGAATACGTGCTGCTGTTGTATTTGTGCAGCGCGCGTTCGTCCGGCGCTGCAACGGCGGGGCGCAGCCGCATGGCGGCGAGGGCAAAGCGTAGGATCTCCGTCGTTTCCGGCTTGTCGGAAAGCGCGGGAGGATCGGGACTTTTCGTGCGATCGTAGCTGATCGGGTTGCGCACCTTCAGGCCGAGCGCTGAGAGGCTGAACTGTCCGAGATCGTCGCGCCGGTCGTTGGAGGCGAGATACCAGTGCAGATCGGTCGGATGGCGGCTGAGCGACCAGGCGGCGGTCTCCAGCACGCGGTTGCCGAAGGCGTCCTTCACCGGCTTTTCCGGGTAGGCCAGCTGATAGATCAGATACCAGAGCGGGTTTTCCCCGTCGCCCACCGTGATCCACCAGTCGTCCAGCGCGGCCAGATACTGCTTGCGCAGGGACGGTTCCGTTTCCAGCTGGAAGAGGGTGTAGAAGGTCAGCATCGCCATTTCTTCGGCGGAATAATTGGCGAAGGATTTATAGACCAGCGAGAGCAGATTCGTCGATTTCAGCAGATCGATCAAATTTGCCAGCGGCGGCGCGGTCGCGTCGCCGATCGTGTATTCCGCGGCGGCGATCATACGCTCATACTGCTGCGCGGCGACTTGCGCATATTCGTAGGCCGGGTCTTCGGCGGCAAAGCGGTATTCGTTTTCCCATTTCTCATAGCCGGTGATGTAGGCGGCGGTCTTGAAGACGCTGAGCAGCACCATCGCGTGCAGCGGCGCTTCCGCGATCGAGCTGCCCGCAGACATCATCCAGCGGCTGAAATTGGACCAGGTCGCCGGCTGCCCGGTCGCATCGACGAGCATATAGCTGTTGTCGGTGAGGTGCTGCGCGAGGCGGTCGATGGCGTTGACGATCAGCGCCTTCAGCTCCGCATCCTCCGGGCCGAGGATATCATACATCAGCTTGAGCAGGAAGATGTGGCCGACCAGCTCGTCCGCGCTGGTATCGGTTTTATAATAAATCTCATCGGCCGTGTGCTCTGCGCCGACCACGTCGTTCCAGAGCCGCTCCGGCACGGGCGCAGAGGCGTCGACGGTCACGCCGCGCAGTTCTTCGCCGTTGAGATAATGATCGTCGAGCTTGCTGCCGCCGGTGCTGAACGTCGCCGTGCCGTCCGCGTTGACGGACCAGTGCACGCCGCCGAGCTGATACACAGAGGGCTCGGATTTGAGCGAAAACGTGCGGCAGGGGAAGCCTGCGAGCAGCCGCGTCTGCTTCGCGTAGTCGCCGGGCTCCGCTGCGGGATCCGCCCAGTCGTCCGGCGTGACGGGGACGTAAAAGCCGTCGTTTTCCAGGCGCTTCGGCGAATTCAGGAAGCGATAGCCTGCCATTGCTTCGTTGAAGGAATCCGCCGGGCTTTTTGCGGGCAGCAGGACGGACGGATCGCCGCCGGCCTTGAGCGCGCGCGCGGAAAGCATGCGGTCGTCGGCGCTGCCGGGGATCGTCTGCTCCGCTTCCTTGAACCGCACGTAGCTTTCCACCGTGCCGGCGCGCATGGAGATATAGAACAGCATCAGCACCGCTTCGGATGCGCTGTAGGCGGCTTCCTTTGCAGCAGCGAGCTCCGCGGGGTCCGCGCCGGGATCCTCCCGCAGGACCGCATAGTGCATCAGTTCGCCCGCGCCGTACATGGCCGTCCACAGGCCGTCGTTGTCGGTTTCATAAACGGTGCCGCCGTTTCCGTTTGCATAGGCTTCCGCGGCGAATCCGTGGCGCAGATTATTTGCCTGCGTGATCGTGCTGAGATAAACCGCTTTCTCCGCCCCGCGCATCGGCTGCATGGCAATATGGGTCACGCCGCTCTCCATGCAGGTCCACACACCGTTTTCGCCGTCGGGATATACAGCGAGCACACGGCCGTTTGCCGTATCGCTC
>JAFWCS010000482.1 GCA_017534365.1 Clostridia bacterium
TCTTTTTCACCTTCGTCCTGATCGCCTTCATGCGCTCGGGCAACGTGCGCACACTCTTTCTCATCTGCGCGGTCGCGCTCATGGGCGCGATGCTGGTCATCTATTTCAAGCCCTACGTCGCCAACCGCTTCGCCGCCTACCGCCATGTCTGGGACTACGCCGACACGCTCGGCTATCAGCAGACGCGCGTGCTGATGTATTCCGCGAGCGGCGGGCTCTTCGGCCTCGGGCTGGGCGAGGGCTATCTGCGGGACGTTTACGCCGTCACGACCGACCTGATCTTCGGCCTGATCAATGAAGAACTCGGCATCGTGATGGGCGTCGCCGTGGTGCTCTCTTTTGTCGGCATTGCGTTTTTCGCGGTCAAGACCGCCAAGAGCGCCGGCTCGAGCTTCTACGCGATCGCGGCCGTCGCCGCCGCCGGCATGCTGCTGTTCCAGATGTCGCTGAACGTGTTCGGCGTCACGGATCTGCTGCCGCTGACCGGCGTAACGCTGCCGTTCGTCAGCCGGGGCGGTTCGAGCATGATCTGCTCGTGGGGCCTGCTGGCCTATATCCGCGCGGCCGGAGCGCCGTTTGTGCCGCCGCGACCGGATATCGCAGTGAGCAAGCGCCTGCGCCGACCCGCGAAAGGAGGCGCAGCCGAATGAAGATCACCGCCAAACGCGCAGCCGTGATCTACGGCCTGATCGCGCTGGTGCTCGCCGGCCTTGCCGTGTTTCTCATCAGCCTCGTGCGCCACGGCGACAGCTGGGCAGGCAGCCGCTTCAACCGCCATATCTACAGCGGCGGCGCCATCGTCAACGCCGGCACGATCTATGATATCAACGGCGTGCCGCTCGCCGAGACCGAGGACGGCAGGCGCGTCTTTGCCGACGGGGCGAATACCCGCCGCGCGACCCTCCACGTGGTGGGCGATACGGCCGGCTATATCTCCACGGGCACGCACTATCTCTATCGCGACGCGCTCTCCGGCTACAGCATTGCCGGCGGCGTTTACAAGCTCAAGCGCAGCGGCACGGGCACGGACATCACGCTGAACATCGACAGCAAGGCCTGCCGCGTCGCCTATGAGGCGCTCGGAGATTACAACGGCGCCGTCGCCGTTTATAATTACAAAACCGGGCAGCTGCTCTGCAGCGTTTCCAAGCCGACCTTTGACCCGCAGAACCGCCCGAAGGATCTGCTGACCAACGAGAAATACGATGGCGTGTTTCTCGACAAGGTCATCTCCGGCATCTATACCCCCGGCTCGCTGATGAAGATCGTCACGGCGGCCTGCGCGATCGAAAACATCCCCGACATCTATACGCGCACGTTTGAATGCGACGGCGAATATGAGACCGGGGACGGCGTCGTCATCTGCAACGGCGTGCACGGCAAGGTCAGTTTTCAGGAAGCGATGAACGAGAGCTGCAACTGCGCCTTCGCGCAGATCTCGATCGAGCTCGGCGCGTCGAAGCTGCTGGCCACGGCCGAGAGTCTCGGCTTCAACAAGCAGCTCACCGCCAAGGAGATCCGGCTGGCAAAGAGCCGCTTCTCCCCCTCCAAGACCAGCAAAGCCGAGCTCGGCTGGGCGGGCATCGGTCAATCGACCACCTATCTGAATCCCGCGCACATGCTCGCCATCGTCGGCGCCGTTGCGAACGGCGGGGTCGGTTATGCCCCGGACCGCATCCGCGCCGCCGGCGCGCTCTCCGAGGTGGTCGGCCGCGTGCCGGAGCCGCTGGTGAAAATGAACCCTGCCACCGCCGCGCAGCTGCAGAAGCTCCTGCGCTCGAACGTGGCGGATCAATACGGCGAATCCAAATTCCCGGGGCTGGAAATGTGCGGCAAGACCGGCACCGCCCAGATCGACGGCGAAACGAGCCACTCCTGGTTCGCGGGCTATTCCCAGCGCGCCGACCTGCCGCTGGCCGTGGTTGTGATCGCCGAGCACGCCGGCTCCGGCATGCGCACCGCCTCCGCCGTGGCGAACACCGTGATGCAGTATTTTGCAGGAAACTGAGGCTGCTTTATGCGACGATATCCGACCGAATCGATCATCAACTGCCGCGATCTCGGCGGCTGGCCCTGCCCCGGCGGCATGACCGCAAAGGGGCGCGCCATACGCTGCGGCATTCCGCTGCCGCCTACGCCGAACGATTACGCGCTGCTCCGGCAGCTCGGCGTGCGCGCGATCGTGGATCTGCGCGGGCGAGGGGAAGCCGCGCTATATCCCTCCCCCTTCGCGGCGGATCCGGATTTTGATTATTACCACATTCCGCTCTATGAGGCGAACCCCGCAACCGCGCGTGACAGCCGCCCGCTGACCGCGCTCTATCGCGAGATTCTGACGGACTTCGGGCCGGGCTTCGCCGCCGTGCTCCGGCTGCTGCCGACGCTGCCGCAGCCCTTTCTTTTCCACTGCTTCTGCGGCAAGGACCGCACCGGGCTGCTCTCCGCGCTGCTGCTGGACGCCGCCGGTGTGGATTCTGCAGATATTACAGCGGATTACGAGGTTTCCTTCACCTATATCAAGCCCTTTTTCGAGCGGGAAATCGCGGCGGGCTCGCCGCTGATCTGGCAGACCGATCTTTCCAGACTGCGCACGGACGCCGCCGTCATGGAGGAAACGCTCTCCTTTCTGCGGCACGCATACGGCGGGGCGCGCGGTTACTTCGCCGCAATCGGTCTGACCGCGCCGGAGATCGCCGCCGTGGAACGGCTGCTGCGGTGAAAAAATTATTGCACACAAAAAACGGAGCCTGTCAGAAGGCTCCATTTTTTTAAGATTTCATTTGCTTTCCGCTTCCCTGCGGATCTCAAACAGCGCACGGTCCTGCTCCGCGGCGGCGCGGGCGAGATCGTCATATTCGAGCTTCTCCCGCGCAACGCCGAAGCCTTCGGCGATCTTGCGCCGCATCGGGCCGAAGGGCGTTTCGACCGTTTCCTCCCGCCTTTGCAGCGTATAGCGCCGCAGCGTCTGCGCGCGCACGCCGAGCGTCGTCGTATAGCGGAGCGTCAATTCCGCAAAGCGCGCGGCTTCCTCCGACCGGCAGAGCAGACAGAGCTGCGTGCCCGGGCGGGATTTTTTCATGCCGATCGGCACGGTCCAGACGTCCAGCGCCCCGGCGGCCAGCAGCCGCTCCGCGGCAAACGCGATCGCCTCGGGCGTCATATCATCCAGATTGCAGGTCAGCTCCGCCGCCGTTTCGGCAGTGTCGTCCGCAGTCTCTCCCAGCCAGGCGCGCACGCAATTCGGCGCGGAAAACGTCTTTTTGCCCATACCGTAACCAATCGCAGAGGGCGACATCGCCGGCTGCCGGTCGAAGCGCGTTGCGAACTGCCGCAGCAGGGCGGCGCCGGTCGGCGTGCACAGCTCGCCCTCGATCCCGCCCGGATAAATCGGGATACCCCGCAGCAGGGCGGCCGTGGCCGGCGCAGGCACGGGCAGCTCTCCGTGGGCGCAGTGCACCGTACCGAAGCCGGTGCGCACAGGCGAGGCCACGACGGCGTCCGGCGCCAGATCGTGCAGCAGCAGGCAGAAGGCCGCGATATCCGCGACGGCATCCAGCGTGCCGACCTCATGAAAATGGATCTCCGTGACCGGCTCGCCGTGAACTTCGCTCTCCGCCTGCGCGAGCAGGGCATACACCTGCCCGACCTTCGCGCGGACCACCGGCGGAAGGGCCAACCCGTCGATCAGCGCCGCGATCTCCGCCGGCGTGCGGTGGTGATGGTGATGCTGCGCGTGCGCGTGCGATTCTTTTTCTCCGTGTACCTCGACGATGCACCGCCGCCCGGCAATGCCGCACTGCACGGCGCGTTCCGTGCGGAACCGCACGCCCGGCACGCCCATGGCGTTCAGCCGCTCGACCGCCGCCGCCGGATCGGGCAGCAGATCCAGCAGCGCCGCAGTCAACATATCGCCGGCCGCGCCCATGCCGCAGTCAAAATACAGGATTTTCATCGTTCTCTCTCCCTTGGAACAAAGCGGCCCCGCCGGATCCGGCAGGGCCAAAATGCCGATTATTTTGTCTTTTTGAAAACTGCTGCGCGGACCTTGCCCTGCGGATCCTTGACCAGCAGGACGATCACCCACACGATCAGGCCGAGCGCCACCACGGACAGGCCGAGGAAAGCGTCGTTGAGCATATCCATCGGGGCCGGGGTGAAGTAGTCCGCCTTGAGCTCCGCGAATTCAAAGATCGCGTCCACGAGCCACATCAGGGACGCGCCCCAGAACATCCAGCAAAGCACGCCGATCTTCATATCGGCGGCTTTTTCGGATCTGTACCACAGGCCGGTGCAGATCGCGGCGGCAAACACCGTGATCAACAGCGTCATACGAGGCCCCCCTTATTCCTGCGGTGCCTTGTCCGCCTGCCTGGCCGCGCGCTTTTCCCACGCGGAGACGACGGCGACGATCACACCCCAGACCGCGGTGACGAGCAGCGCCATCGTGACGCCGACGGTCATCATTTCATGCAGCATTTCCGACACGGCTTCCGCCCCCTCGGTCGCTGCCGTCAGGAACGGGAACCAGGGCACGATCTCCCCGTGCCACAGATGCTCGAACGCGAGCAGGATCACGCCGCCCCAAAGCATGGCGTTGAGCCACTTGAGCTTGCGGGAGAAGGGGATCTTTTCCCGCGTTTCCAGATGCGCGCCCTGCGGCTGCGCGGAAACGGCGTTCTTTTCTTTCGCTTCCAGAATTTTCGAAGCGACGGTGGTGATGACCGCTTCAGCGGCCGGAACGATAAAACATGCCATAATGCTACCTCCATGCGATTCTGCGGCAAAAGACAAAAGCAGAAAGGCCGCCCCTGCCGGGAGCCCAATGCCTTCCTGCGCATCGTTTGCCGTGATTCAAATGCAAAGTTCTCCGGACGCTTCTGCGCCCCTGCTTCGGCGTCCTGCCGAGGCTTGATTACAGTATAGCACAGATCCCGCGGCGTGTCAAGAAGGATTCCCAGCGCCCGTTGCAATTCCCCGCCGGTTGTGATATAATATATTGTAATAAAAGAGTAACACATAGGAGGACGCAGGGATGAAACGATGGATCGCCGGCTGGCTTGCGGCAATGCTGCTGTTTGGGTTCTCCGCCTGCAGCATGTCGATCAACACGCAGGAGCCCTCGACCGAACCGACCACGGCGGATCCGAACGCTTATCCGCGCGTGTCCCTGACGGCGCAGGAGGCGCACGAAACGCTCACGGATGACGAGGGGAACACCGTCATCACCGTGGAGAGCCGCATCCCGCGGCTGACCGCCGGGCTCGAAGAGGGCAAGCTGAATATGATGAATCACCTCTTTGACTCCCTGCGCGCGGAGATGCGGGACCGCGCCGTCAAAAACATAAAGAACGCCGCCGCCGATCTCAAGCGCTCCGGCAACGGCAAGCCCTGGCTTTATAAAATGGATTATACCGTGACCTACGCGGACGCCGGCTTCCTCTGCGTCCTGTTGGTCGAGCAGTTCTCCACCATGGGCAACCCCAAGGCGGACCCGGTCTATCACACGAAGATGCTGGACATGCTGACCGGCCGCGTCTGCCCGGTCACCCTCTTCGCCTATGACAACGCGGATGCGGCCATTGCGCGCGCGAATATCGAGGAAATGATCGCCCAGGAGCTGCGCAAAAACTTCCGCGTGAACGGCGCGAAGGCGCACGAGGAGGAGATCCTTAGGATCGCCGCCAGCTTTGACGAATACACCTACTGGTTCATGCAGGACGGAACGCTGGTGTTCCCGCTGGACTGCAGCAGCGTCGGAGAAAGCGCCGGCTATCTTTGCCGCATCTCCCCCGCCACGGCGGAGACGCTGTTTGACACGCCCCTGTCCTACCGCAGAGTGCAGGAAAACAACGCAAAGGTGACGACCGCAAAAGAAACAACCGCCACACAAACAGCCAGCTGATCAGAAAGAGCCGCACCCGGCCGGGCGCGGCTCTTTTTCATTTCACTCGTTTTGCGGATTCCCGTCCGGCCGGGCGGGATCATTTTTCTTCACAGGGCAGATGCCAGCCGTGATGGTCGGTGTGCAGCAGGTCATGCGCCTTGTGGCTCATCGGCGCGCCGAGATATTCGGCGTAGAGCGCGTTCACCGCAGGGTTCTCATGGGAGAAGCGCAGCGGATTCTCGCGATCGAGCGCATAGAGCTTTTCATCGCGCTCCTGCGCGAGCTCAAAGCCGTCGCAGATCGGCTGTCCGCCGCCGCCGCCGCAGCCGCCGGGGCAGGCCATGATCTCCACGAAATCATACTTCACCTTGCCCGCGCGGATCGCTTCGAGCAGCGCGCGGGTGTTGGCCAGTCCGCTGGCAACCGCCACGCGCAGGGTCGCGCCGGCGAGCTCGAATTCCGCCTCGCGCCACGGGCCGTCATAGCCGCGCACGGCCTTGAAATGATCGGGATCGGGGTTGCTGCCGGTCACAAGATAATAAGCGGAGCGCAGCGCCGCCTCCATCACGCCGCCGGTCGCGCCGAAGATCACGGCCGCGCCGGTGCCTTCGCCCAGCGGGGAATCAAAGGGCGCCTCCTCGAGCGCAGCGGCGTTGATATGCTCCGCGCGCAGGATGCGGTTGACCTCGCGCGTGGTGAGCACCAGGTCGACGTCGCGATAGCCGGAATCGTTCAGATTCGGGATGTCGCATTCATGCTTTTTGGAAATACAGGGCATGATGGAGATCGAGAAGATCTTCTCTGCCGGGATGCCGAGCTTTTCCGCAAAATAGGTCTTGGTCACAGCGCCGAACATCGCCTGCGGCGATTTGGCGGTGCTGAGCTGATCGACCATATCGGGATACTGCGATTTGATGAATCGCACCCAGCCCGGACAGCAGGAGGTGAACATCGGGAATGCCGCGGGGTCGCCCTTCTTCAGCTTCTCCAGGAACTCGCTGCCCTCCTCCA
>JAFWCS010000483.1 GCA_017534365.1 Clostridia bacterium
GAGCTTTGTGAAAGGAACGGTGAAGTAAAATGGCAAAACTGGCCTATATGAAGCCGGCGTTTCAGTTTCATCAGATCCCGCTGGTGACCGGCGGCGGCACGGGCTGCGCTTACCGTGCGACGCATGAGGAATACGTCTGTCCGGTGACGGATCCTGATCTGGGCGTGACGATCTTCGCGAGCCGCCCGACCTGCCAGTACACCACCGGCGGCGGGAACGTCTGCTACAACGTCCCCGTTGCGGACTACAACGTGTATAATTCATAATTTCACATGGCGACAAGGCATGCTGCAAAACGCCCTGTCATTCCGAGCAAAGCAAGGATCCTCCGGCAGCTCGCCGAAAGCGGCGCACACGGAGATCCTTTGGGTGCTTTGCGCCCCGGAATGACAAGGCAGGGCGTTTTGCGGCATGGTGAAGCCGCGTAAAAAGGGATTCGATACGATGAAAAAGAAACCGATCCTGATCATTCTCGCCGCCGCGCTGATCCTCGCGATCGGCGCAGCGGTGGTAGTCATTTTGCACGAAAAACCGGCCAAGGCGCCGCCGACGACGCCGGAACCGGAAGCGCCGCAGTTTCAGCTGACGGCGGATCTCAGCCTTTCCGCGCTGTTTCCCTACAGCGGGAAATTCGTTGAGGACGGCAGCGACGAGCCTGTGGAGAACATTGCGGCCGTGCGCCTGACCAACAGCGGGGAAACGGATTATCAGTATCTGGAATTCACCGTGACGGCGGGCGAAACGGACTATACGTTCATTGCCAGCGCCGTGCATGCGGGCGCAAGCGTGACGGTGCTCAGCCGTGAGCGGCAGCCCTATGCCTCCGCCGCGATCACGGGCGGCAAGGTGACCACGCAGGCGGAGTATATGACCCCGCCGAGCCTGCAGGAGGAGCTGCTGGAGGTTTACGTTTCCCCCGGCACGGTGAACCTCAAGAACAAGACGGACCGCGATCTGCCCGGAACATTCACCGTTTATTACAAAAATGTTGATGAAAACGGTCTGTTCGGCGGCATTACTTACCGCGCTTCGGTCGAAGGGATGAAGGCCGGCGAGATCCGGCAGCAGACCTCCGCGCATCTCGGCCAAGTGATGGATATCACCTATGAAGAATAAGTTCTATTCCATGGCCGGTCTGCGCATCGGCGTGGAGAGTGAGCGCCCGGTGGCAGAGAGCTGTTATTACCGGGCGTTTTATGCGGATGCCGGCGCATGCGATCTGACGATCACGGTCACGGAAGGGGAGATCCCGCCCCGGACGGGCGAGCTGCTCGACTGCAAGCCGGATCGCGCGTTTTATCACGACGGCAGACAGCTTCGTCTGTTTACGACCTATGCGCGGCCGGGCGGCGCTGCGCCGTTTGCCTGCCGCGAAACGCAGGGTGACCGCGTGCTGCTGACGGTGGATCATCCGGACGGGCTGTGGGATTCGATGCTGTTTTTTGCGTTGAATCTGCCGGAGCTTCTGGCGGAGCGGGAGATCTTTCTCTGCCACAGCTCCTTTATTCTGTATCGCGGAGAAGCCGTGCTGTTCGTTGGCGATAAAGGCGCCGGGAAATCAACGCAGGCTGCCCTCTGGGCGGGGGTACGCGGCGCGGAGATCATCAACGGCGACCGTTCCCTCCTGCGCTTCGTCGACGGACGGCTGACCGCCTTCGGCACGCCCTATTGCGGCTCTTCACAGATTGCGCTGAACCGGTCCGCGCCGGTGAAAGCGATCATCCTGCTCGACAAGGGCCCGGACAACCGCATTGCGCTGCGAACGGGCATGCAGGCGCTGCTGCCGCTGCTGGCGCAGTTCAGTTATGAAAGCTATCAAAATGCGCAGGCAACGGACTTTGCGCTGCAGGTCTGTCAAAGCGTGCCGGTCTATGGGCTGGCGTGCAGGCCGGAGGCTGCTGCGGTTGCCCTGCTGGAGAAAACATTATGGCAAAGGTAAAATCCTCAGAGCCGTGGATCGTGGATTATCTGCATTCCCGCGCGGCAAAGCAGAAGCTGCCGCTTGACGTGACGCTGGAGCTCACGGCGCGCTGCAACTTCAGCTGCAAAATGTGCTATGTGCATAATACGGACTGCAACCGTCTGCAGCCGGAGGAGCTGACGGCGGCGCAGTGGCTGGAGATCGCCGCGCAGGCGAAAGCATCCGGCACGATGTTCCTGCTGCTTACGGGCGGCGAGCCGTTCGTGCGCGCGGATTTCTGCGAGATCTATGAAGCGCTTGCGCAGATGGGGTTTGTGATCTCGCTCAATACGAATCTTTCTCTGCTGTCGGAGCGGCATCTGGCGCTCTTTGACCGCTTTCCGCCGAACCGGATCAACGTTTCCCTCTACGGCACGAAAAACGAAATCTACGCCGCGCTCTGCGGCGTGCCCGCGTTTGAAACGGTCGCGGCCAATATCGAAACGCTGCAGGCGCGGGGGATCCCCGTGAAGGTCAATTCCAGTCTCACACCGCAGAATGCGGACGATCTGGAGAATCTCATGCGGTTCTGCGACGCGCGCGGGCTGGTTTTCAAGGGCGCGGGCTATATGTTCCCCTCAGCGCGTCTGGGCAGCACGGGTGACCGGCTGCCGGCGGCGCGGGTGGCCGCGCTGCGCGCGCAGACGGATCGGCATCTGCTGTCGCCGGAAGAACTGGCCGACCGGACGCAGCGGATCCTCTCGGGCGTCGCCTATGAGCGGGACAGGGACTGCCCGGAGGCGCAGGAAGGGGATGGCGTTCGCTGCCGCGCAGGCTCCACCTGCGCCTGGATCGACTGGCGCGGCAATATGAGCTATTGCGGCATGGTACCCGCCCCGGCGGACAACAACGTCCTGACACAGGGCTTCGGTGCCTGCTGGGAGGAAACCAGACGGCGCGCCGCCGCGGTGCGTCTGCCGGCGAAATGCAAAAGCTGCGAGTATCAGCATCTTTGCAACCTATGCGCGGCGTCGCAGCTGTGCGAGACCGGCGGCTATGACGCGCCGCCGCCCTATATCTGCGAGATTTCCGCGCACATCCCGGCGGCTTATCAGGCGGTTTGTGAAGAAATAAAGAAGGAGCACGCGCATGAAGATCAATTATGAGTTTGTCAAGCGGGAGATTGCCGGGGAATATTTTCTCATTCCCATCGGCGAAGCGGCCAAGGTGTTTGACGGCATCATCGCCATCAACGAGCTCGGCGCCTTTATTTTTGACTGCCTGCCCGAATGCGCAGATGCGCAGGCCGTGACGGATCGCATTCTGGAACGGTACGAGACCGACCGCGCGACGGCGCTGGCAGACGTGCTTGCGTTTTTTGACGCCCTGCGCGAGGCCGGGATCATTGTAGAATAAAAAATATAATTATAATCATTATAAAATACGCCGCCGGGTACAGCCTTCTGAGCCATACCCGGCGGCGTTTGCAGTTGTTAGTTTTTATTGCACTTCGTCTTCGAGCGCTTCCTTCGCGTGGCGCTTGGCAACGAGTGCGTCGAGAATACGTTTATGCTCGTTGTTGGGCAGCGCGTATTTCAGCGTCGGGATCGCGGCGAGGATCATGCCGATTGCGGGCGGGATGGAGATCAGGAAGAACATCGCTGCGGCGAATTTGCCGCCGTTGTAGGTCTTGAAGTCCGCGCCGTTGATCAGCGCGTTGTTCAGCAGGGCGACGTTCTTATCCGAGAATTGAACGATCGCATAGACCGCGCCGGAGATCAGCGAGGCGATACCGGCGGAAAGCTTGGTGATAAAGGACTGGCCGGAGAAGAAGACGCCGTCCGGACGGTTGCCCGAGTAATACTCTTCATAGTCCACGCAGTCCGCGATCATGACCGACTGCAGCACGTTCAGCGAGCCCATGGAGGCCGCAGCCATGAAGAACAGCACGGCCATGACGATCATGCCGACCCAGGTCAGCACGTTGCCCTTGGAGAGCTTGAAGAACAGGAAGATGCAGGCGAAGGGAATCGCGCCGACCAGGGAGAAGAAGTTATAGAGCTTCTTTTTTTCGAACTTGAGGACCAGCTTGGGCACGATGAGCGGGAAGCCGATCATGCCGCCGAAGAGGCCGACAACAAGGATGAGGATCTTGAGCACGAGCTGGATGTTCAGCGCGCCGTCAATAAACAGGGTTGCGCCGATATTGTTGTTGAAGAAGTAATACATCACGAGCGTCATGGCGACGATCGCAAGCAGCTGGATGGGACTGCGCAGGATGCCGGAGATCAGGATCTGGCGGAAGGGCTTGTTGCCGAACATGATCTTGAAGTTCTCTTTGATGGAGTAGGTCTTTTCGTTCTTGGCCTCGACCTTCTCCTTTACGGAGAGACCCGCAACCTGGAACAGGAGGGAAGCGAACACGGTCATCACGACTGCCAGCGCAATGTAAGCCATGCGCAGGGAGTGCGCCTCATCCATGCCGCGCGCTTTGAACATGCCCTGGAAGGCGGGCGCGATCATGGTGAAGAGCGTGCCGATCATGCCGACGTTTGCCACGGCACGCGCAAGCGTGAGCACCTTGGCGCGGTCGTTCTGATCCTCGGTCATCAGAGAAGTGACGCCCCAGAGCGGGATATCGCCGATCGTGTAGGTCATGCCCCAGAGGATATAGGAGATGGCCGCCCAGGCAATGATGAGCACAGCCTTTGTGCCGGTCTTCTTGACAAAACCGAGCTCACTCTGGAATTCCTGCAGCACGGTCTCCGCGAGCGCGGTATCCGTGACGGGCTGCTTGTCATCCGCCGTGTAGACCATGACCTTGGTCTTGACGATGTTGCCGTCTGCGTCCATCAGGGTCTTGCCCTCGGCGTCCTTTTGCAGCTCCCAGGTGCCGCCGGCCGGCACAAAGAGATATTTGACGCCGTCATATTCGAGCTCTTTGGTGAGATCGCTCTCAGCGAACGCAACGTAGGCGTTCTGCTCCTGCAGCGTGACTTCATGCAGGTCGTTCGGCTCCGCATACATCCCGTTGAGGAAGGGCAGGATGGTCGTGACCATGATGACCACGGGCACGAACAGCAGATAGGGCTTGCATTTGCCCCACTTGGTGTGGGTCTTGTCAACGATCGTGCCCATCATCGGGTCGTTGATCGCATCCCAGACGCGGGCAAGCGCAAAGATCAGCGAGCAGGCGATCGCCGGCAGGAAGATGACGCTCTGAAAATAGAACGCAAGACCGGTCGCAATGATGTTGTAGATGATGTTCTGGCCGGCCAGACCGGTCAGATAGCCGGCAAGTTCCTTCTTGGTGTAGGTTTTGACGTTCGGATTCGGGTTGCTTCCAGCGTTACCCATCAAATCACTCCTCTGTTTAGTCTGTTTTCTATTATAATATGAAAACAGGTAAAAATCAATATGTGTCTGCCGGATTTTTGAAAAAGCTGCCAGAAAAGGAACCCCCTCCGACAAGTGCGTCGAAGGGGGAGTTTCAGCGTTCGATTTTAAAGAATGGCTTTGGTTTTCAGCCATTCCGCCCATTCGCGGGTATATTTTGCCTTCAGGTGGGTGCCGTCGCCGGAGCATTCCGCGCGCATGGCGCCGTGGCCGTCGTCAAACCGCTCGTTGGGGTCGATATAGAAGACGGTTTTCTCATCGGCAAAGCGCGAGAGCTTCTCGTTCAGATCGTCGATCGCTTTGTTGTTGACGGTGCTGCTCTTATCGGATTCCTTCTGGGTCAGATGGATATTCGCCTGAATGAAAATGATGGCGTCAGGCTGCGCTTCCATGATCTCGTCGACCAGCGCACGGTATTTATTCACCGTTGTCGTGCGGTCGTAATCGATCTCATTGAC
>JAFWCS010000484.1 GCA_017534365.1 Clostridia bacterium
GGGCGCTCGTGCGTGCGCTCATGCGCGCGGGCGCGCGGCTGTTCACGGCGCTCGACCACGGGCTCCTCCGCCGCGTCATAGGCGGACTCATCCTCGTAGCCGACGTCGTTGCTCTCGATGTAATCATCATCGGTCCCGTTGATAAATTCCTTCAGCTTGTCAAACATGTTCATGGTTGCCTCCTTATGATTATCGATATATCCTCATACCAAAGATCGCTGATCCGACACGCACCAGATTTGCACCCTCGCGTATGGCTTGTCTGTAATCACCCGACATCCCCATCGAGAGGATATTCATAGTTATATTATCTATTTTTTTAGCCCCAATGTCAATAAATAACCGGTGCATATTTGAAAAAATCCTGCGTAATTCGACTTCTTTTTCACAAATCGGGGCCACACACATCAAACCATCCACCGAAATGCCGGGAATCTCCGCGATTTCGCAGGCTGCTTCCGTCACGGCGTCGGGAGCAAAACCGAATTTGCTCTCCTCGCTGCCGACGTTGACCTCAAGCAAAACCTTCGTCACGACGCCGGCCTCGCGCGAGCGTTTGCCGATCTCCTGCGCGATCGAAATCGTATCGACTGACTGGATCGTATCCACGTGACCGACGATCTTTTTGACTTTGTTGGACTGCAGATGCCCGATCAGATGCGCTCTGCAGGCCGTCAGATCCAGCTCCGGCTCTTTTAAAAGAAACTCCTGGACCTTGTTTTCGCCGATCAGGTCGATCCCTTGCGCGATTGCGTGATTGATGAATTTCGGCTCCACGGTTTTCGACACCGCCATCAGATGCACGTCCTCGGGCCTGCGGCCGGACGCAAGCGCCGCTTCGGCAATTTCGTCACGGAGCACCTTGAGGTTTTCCTCGATCGCAAGGAACCGGTCGTTATCGGATAACCATTCCATCATTCAGATCCTTTCCCGAAGTGATCACTTCGTCATAAAGCTACAAATGTTTATAGGGCAATTCGGACGGATCCGCAGGCGGAGAAGCGATGATAAATGAGTCCGCCGCATAGATCTCGCGCACGCTGCGGAAGCTGACGACGTCGCCGCGCAGCACATAGACGCCGAGATTGCCGTCTTTATCAAACCGCAGGGCATCCTTGCTGACCTTGAGCCCGGAATACTCCTTCATCACGATCCGGCCGGAGACCTTGCGCAGCGCGCAAAGACGCGCGTTCATCAGCGTGCATTTAAACAGAACGACCGCCGTGCCGTCCTCCTGCACCTGCACGGAATAGACGGAGGTGGTAACGGTGTTTTCCTCCGTGTCGTCCAGCATCAGCTTGACTGCGGCGTTCTCTTTGAACCGCGCAGCTTCCGAAGCGTCGAGAATGCAGGCGACGAACCAGCGATAGCCGTCGATGATCTTGCCGATATTATTCTCCGGCGCAGGCTGCGGATCCGTTTTGAACGCCTCACGCAGCCGGTCGGCTGTGAGCGAATCGGCATCCGCACAGGTCAGAACACCCTCATAACCGTCCGGCCGGGCGACAAAATAACCGGAAATATCCGCAGCCACGATCTGGCGCGGCTCACTGTTGCCGCTGAGCGAATTCACCTGCGCCTCAAGAGCGGAGATCTGCGCCGAACAGTCCACTTCTTTTTCCAGCGAAATCTGATAGCGTGAAAGCTTTTCGCTCAGATCCAGCATATTGCTGTCAAGCTGAGAAAAATCATTCTCATAAGCGCCGTTGATAATCGCAAGAAACGTCTTGTCCGTTTCCGCCGTCAGGCTCTCCAGATCCACGTCGGCAAGCCGAAGCTGCCGGTCGATTTTCTGATAGACCTCCAGCCGCTCGGTGAGCGAACGCAGCTTCGCAAAATGATCGGCGGTCTCTTCATCCGCGAAAACCGCGGCGATCGTGCTGCCACGGCTGACGCGGTCCGCGTTGTGCGCAAGCGGGAGCACAACGCCGTCCGCCGTATACTCGAGCATGGTTTCATCCCGGATCACATACATTTCGGTATCCAGCGTCTCCGGCACCGTTTGCTGCGTGGCGATCATCGTTTTGACGCTGTGGCTTGCCACGCGATAGATCTCCGCAACGGCGGTGATCAGGATAAACGCGGCGACGAGCGCCACGAGGATCCTGCGCAGCAGCAGTTTTTTCTTATCCATTCTCCGTATTCCCTTCCGGCTGCGCTGCGCTGTCGGCGGCAACGATCTCCATCGCCGCGTCGGCAAGCGCCTGCGCATCGCCGTAATCATCAATATATAACACGTGCATCCGCTCATCCCGCAGGAACCACGTCCGCTGCCGTTTTGCGTATCGCCTCGTCTGCTGCTTCAGCCGATCGATACAGACCTCCAGCGGCGCTTCACCGGAAAAATAGGGGGACAGCTCTTTATAGCCGATCGCCTGCGCGGCAGTCGCGGCGTCCGGCCGCAGGAGAAACGCGCGCGCTTCTTCCAGCAAACCGGCCTCCAGCATCGCGTCAACGCGGCGGTCGATCCGATCATAGAGCACAGCGCGATCACGCGCGTCCAGGCAAAGCGCGGTCACAGGCAGCGGCGGCGCGGCGTGGGAGCGGCGGTTCTGCTCCGATTTTGTCAATCCCGTGGTGTGATAAATCTCCAACGCGCGGATGATGCGCCCGAGGTTGTTGACGTGGATCGTTTCCTCAGCTTCCGGATCGATCTCACGCAGCTCATCCAGCAGCGTCTGCGCGCCCTCTGCAGCGGCGCGCTGCTGCAGATACGCCCGGTAGGCAGGGTCGGCCTCGGAAGGCAGCAGGGTCAGCTGGTCGACGAGTGCGGTGTAATACTGCCCTGTTCCGCCCACGAGCACGGGACGACGGTCGCGCGCACGCACATCGGCAATCGCTTCCTGCGCGAGCGCACAGTATTTCGCGACGCTGAACGGCTCCGCAGGCGGGATCACGCCGATCAGATGATGCGGAATGCCGCGCATTTCGTCCGCAGTCGGCTTCGCGGTCGCAATGTCCATCCCCTGATAGATCTGCATGGAATCGCAGGAGATCGCTTCACCGCCGAGCCGTTCGCACAGCGCAACCGCAAGCGCGGTCTTGCCGGACGCCGTCGGCCCGAGCACGGCGATCAGTTTCTTATCAAACGCGGCCAAAATTCTTTTCCAACTCTCTTTGCGTCATTTCAATCAGCACGGGACGACCGTGCGGGCAATAGCGGATCTCCGGCATGGAAAGCAGTTGCTTGGCAAAGCGCTCCATTTCATAGCGCGAGGTGAAATTGCCGGCCTTGATCGCGCTGCGGCAGGAGACGGAATGGAAGATCCAGTCCAGCTTTTCAAACGAAACGTCCTGCTTCATCTCAACAAACCGGCCGGCGATCTCCGCAAGAACGTCCGGCACATCATCCACCGAAAGCTCCATCGGGCAGGCCTGGACGATCAACGCGCCGCTGCCGAAATCCTCGACCTCGAAACCAGCTTCCGATAAAAGCGGCAGATTCTCAAGCATGGCGGCGTATTCTTCTTTTGTCAGCGTCACGGTCACAGGCGAAAGCAGGGTCTGCGCGCTGCGCGCGCCGCTCTCTGCCTTCAGTCGTTCATAGATCATGCGTTCATGCGCGGCGTGCTTGTCGATGATGACGAGCTTTCCGCGGTATTCACAAATAATATAGGTCTGAAACGCTTCGCCGACCAGATGAAACGCGGCTTCGTCAAAGCCGTCTGCCGGCGCGTCTGTCAGAATGACCGCCGGCGGCTCCTGCGCGGGCGGCGGATCCGTCTTTGCAGGCTGCGCATGCAGAAGCAGCTCTTCCTCGGTCTGCACCTCGGAAGGCGCGGCGAATGCGGACGGAGCATGCAGCGCGCTCGCCTGCGGCTTCGGCGGGGCAGCCGACGTCACCCTCACGGGCGGCACGGGCTGCGGCGATTCGGGCAGCGTGCCGGCGGGAATGTGCTGCCAGAACGTCTTCGGCCGGGGCTGCGTCATATGCAGCTGCGGCGCGGGCGCAGGCGGCGTGAACACGGTCTGCTTGCCGATCCCATGCACCTGTTTCGGGCTGTCGCCCTCGGCGAGCGCATTTTTGCAGGCATAATATACGGCGTTGAAGACGGCGCGCTCGTCAGAGAACCGCACCTCGGTTTTCGCCGGATGGACGTTGACGTCCACCTGCGCGGGATCGACCGTCAGATGCAGCACGCAGGAGGGGAATTTGCCGACCATGACAGCGTTTTTATACCCCTCCGTCAGCGCGGCGGACCCTGTGCCGGTGCGGATCAGTCGGTTGTTCAAAAAGAAAAACTGCATGTTCCGGTTCGGACGCGCGGCGGTCGGTTTCGAAATATAACCTTCCACGGAAACGCCGCCGCCGGCATAGGACGCCGGAATCAGATCGGCAGCGAACGCCTTGCCGAAGACCTCGCGCACACACTGCAGAAGTTCTCCCCTGCCGCTGGTCAGCAGCGTCTGCTTGCCCTCACGGATGAAGCGGAACGAAACCTCTGGATGCGAGAGCGCGAGGCGGTCGATCACCCCTGCCACAGCGTTGGCTTCCGTCACGTCTTTTTTCAGAAATTTCATGCGGGCGGGCGTTTTGCAAAAAATATCGCGCACGATCACGGTGGTGCCCGCCGGGCAGCCGGCGTCGTCGAGCAGGACTTCTTCGCCGCATTCGATCA
>JAFWCS010000485.1 GCA_017534365.1 Clostridia bacterium
CAGGATTCTGCACCCATTCGTCATTCACAAGGATCGTGCGTCTGGTATACTTGTCAAGATACTTGACGCCGCAGAGCTCACGGACCCAAGGTCTGGTCTGATGGTTGAGCACGGGCACCAGGACGTAGTTGAACGCCTGCTGCATGAGCGCTTCGATGAAATCATAGCCGAGCGCGCCGGAGTTGACGTCCACCTTCTCGAAGGAAGGAGCCGGAGCCGCAGCGCCGTTCGCAACGCGAACCGCATCGCCGAGACCGACAGTGACCCAATCGTCCGGATGGACCCAGCCGTAGTAGTCATAATTGGCGGTGCTGATGGCCTGATCGCTCACGTCATTGCCGTTGGCGTCAATGAAGCTGTAGTAATCAGGAAGGACGTAGGAATACTTGTTGTCGAATTCTTCGTCCAGCTTGGTCCACTTGCCGAGCACGTATTTGTTCAGCAGGGCCTGCGCCAGATTGATCGCGCCGTTGTTCGCATCCTTGTAGATGGCGGGAACAGCGTCCAGATTCTTGACATCAAAGTAGTCATAGTCGTTGGTCTTGTCGTCATCGTCATTCTGCGGAGCAACGAGACCGTAAACAAGACCGATCACAAGCTCTCTGACGTCGAACACATAGTTCGCGATGAAGGAATGCATGACGCCCAGACTGATGGTGCCGTCCACGTATTTACCAACCAGACCGGCGTTGTCCGCCAGCATGTTGAGCACGGCATAGATCACTTCGATATCCGTCGCGTTGCCGTCAGCGTGGTTCGCAGTGCTTCTCTTAAGATCCGTATTCGCGGTACCGGGGGCGGTCAGACGACCGATGTTAAGAGAGGCGGCGTCGCCCAGCATGGGAAGCAGGGTCTGCACGCTGGCCAGAAGCTGTCTGACGCTGTGGATGGTCGTGTTGATGCTCGCGAGATCCAGCGTACCAATATAAATATTGACAACCAGATTCTCTTTCGCAAGCATACGATCCAACTCATCCAGTGCCATGGACGCATACTGCTCCGACGTAAAGGACGGAGAGTCGACGTCGTTGTAAGAATCGGCGATTGCGGCTCCTCTATAGGCCTGATATGCGCTGCCCATCACGGAGAAAGATCCGATCAGCATCGCAAAAGCCATGAGGATCGCGAGCATGCGAGTTGACTTTTTCAAACTTGTACACCTCCAAAAAAATTTGAGATTTGCTCGATGGGACAGAAAATTTTGATGCGTGTCTCCTCGAACCACTTTAATAAAACATTATTATCATGGAACTACGGAAACACTTTGACCGACCTCCTTTATTTGCCGCGCCAGATACGCCTTTATCCGGCGCAAAGCAACAGCCAAAAACACAAAATTTTTTGTCCACGGGATGCTCCCGCCGGCGAAGTCCGCCCGAAAATGGGCACACTACGCCTGCAAAAACACCATATGGTCATAATAACTATACCTAAAAGTTGGCCCAATGTCAACGATTTTTAAAATTCCATTCATTTTTTGTTAATTATCAACAAGAACGCTTCTCAATTTTTGTTGAATATTTCTGTTCCTCTGTCCCGGTATGCTTCAGTTGCGCCGATGATCTGATCGTGAAGGGGTTTTCCTTTACATCAAAACGGCGTTTTTTCGTCCTCAGCGTCGAAAAAAGCCGCCGAATCGACGTATAATATATAAAATGTATATGAAAACGGGCCGCCGAAGCCAGGGCGCGGGATGCGATTTGGCATCTGAACGGCAGTGCGTAAAGGGGTTTTTCTTTACAGACGCAAAATGAAAAAACAAATCGCTCGCGATGCCGGCCGGCGTTTTCCGACTGAATCACGGGCGATTTGACTAAAATGCGTTGAATACTTCCAGCAGTTTGACGAATTTCGACCCTGTGAGAAGGTGTTCTTCCCTGCTTTTTCCGGCCGGTTTTCGCCGTAAAGAGCGCTGCCTTTACATGGATCCACCGCTCTTTTTCGCCTGTTTCTCGAAACTGCGGATCTGTTCCCGGTGATCAGACAGACATCTGGCATACCAGGCGGCGCTGCCGGTATAGTGCGTCCACCCCGCGCGGCCTTCGATCCCCTGCCCCGCGGCAATATCCCCCGCCATTGCATAGGGTTCGCCGCCGTAACAGGCGCGTAACGCGTGCGCGTCCGGCGACAATGCCTTCAGCACGGCAATGCCCTTCGCTGTTTTTCCGCTCTCCAGCAGCGCCATTGCGAACCACACTGCAGCGTGCGTATACTGCCCGCCGTTTTCCCGCAGCCCGGGAGGATACGCCGCGATATAGCCGATCCGGTCGCGGTCCGCCGTTTCAAACGGCGGATCCAGCAGGCGAATGAGACCGGTCTCCGGGTCAAACAGTCGTTCAAACGCATTCTCCAGCGCCGTTTCGCCCCTGCCGTTCCGTCCGAGGCCGGCAAACACCGCCCAGGCCTGCGGCAGGAGGTCCAGAAACTTCTCCCCCCCGAGCGGCTGCCCATCCGGCAGGATCGCTCGCGCGTAATGATCGCCCATCCAGGCTGTCGCCTCCACCGCAGCGGTCAGTTCTCTGCAGCGGCGCAGCAGGGCGTCCCTGCGCGCCGGCCGTCCGCAGCGCGCGCAGAGCTCCGCCAGCTGGCGAAATACGCAGATCTGAAACATGGCCAGCCATACGCTTTCGCCCTGTGTTTCCGTCCCGATCGCCGAAAAGCCGTCGTTCCAGTCGCAGCTGCCGATCAGCGGCAGGCCGTGGGAACCGGACGTCATTGCGCGTTCGGCCGCCCGCAGGCAATGGGAGAGCAGCGTTTCGCGCCGCTGTGTGCGCGCAGGCTGCAGATAGCGTTCCCGCTCGCCGGCGCGCAGCGAGTCTGCGGAAAGATAAGGCAGCGGAACCTCGAGGATTCCGAAATCGTCAGTCCGACGCAAATAATCCGCCAGCACGTACGGCAGCCAGAGCAGATCGTCGCTGCACCGCGTTCGCACACCGGCGATTCTGCCGCCGGGCAGCACATGCCACCAGTGCAGAACGTCTCCATCCTCAAACTGCACGGCGGCGCAGCGCAGCAGGTGACGGCGCACCAGCGCCGGCTCGCGCAGGACCAGCGCGAGGCAGTCCTGCAGCTGATCCCGGAATCCGAAGGCGCCGGCGCACTGCTGCGGACCGACGCGGCCGAAAAAGCGGGCGGCGCGCACCTGATGATAAAGAAACCGGCTTGCGAAGCGGTCCAATTCCGGGGCGCCGGTCACCAGCGGCGCAAGCTCCGGCGCATCGAAACGCGCAACCGCCGGCAGCCGCTCTGCGGCAGACGCTGCCGCGCCCCAGGACAGCCAGAAGGTGCAGTCCGCCGTGCCGCCCGGCTGCAAAAGAACCGTACGGGTCAGTGCTGCCATGCCGTCCTTTGGCACGAGCGTCGCGGGATCGCACCGCCCGGCAAAAAACGGGGCAAAGGAAAAGGAGACATCTGCTTCACCGCTGCACTGCAGCGCCGTCCAGCCGGGAAACGGCGCCATGATCGCCCGGATCAGGACGCCGGTCGGCAGCTTCCGGCCGCAAAATGCGCCGGCAGGCAGACGCTGCGGCATGCCGACCGGACGGATCTGATAGGACAGCGCGGCGTTCACCGCACGGGGCAAACGATTCCGCAGCCGCACCCGGCAGCGTTTGACCATGCCGACAGACGCCACGTCGACCACTGCGCTGTAGGCAATTCCCGCCGCTTCCCCCTGCCATTGCGCCGCTTCCGTCGTAAACGTCGCTGCGCCGCAGGCGGCAAGGTCATAAAACGCGCCGTCGATCCGCAGCAAAAGCAGTTCTCCCTGCCCTGCAACAGCCGGATCTCCCGTGCGCAGCGTCAGCGGCTGCTCGTGCGCGTTGATCGCCCAGGTAAAGCCGATCGACTTGTCAGAAACAAGGGTGCCGAACTGCGGGTTGGCATACACCATATGCCAAGGAATATCAAGGGATTCCGGTTCATTATCGGCACTTCGAAGCATCGAGATTTTTTCTTCTGTAAAGTGGTATCCCTTTTCACTGTTTTCAAACATTTCAGGCTGCGGCAGGCGGTGCATAGGCAAAAGATCCGGCGCGGGATGCGGATGATCGGCTGCGGAAACACGCGCGCGGAAGGTCACAGCAGCTGCTGCGGCCAGCGCAGCGATTTCACGCGGTGTATGCCGCGCCAGCGGCGCCAGATGCACGCCGCCGCTGACCCCGATCAGCTGGGCGCAGCTTTCCGCACGCAGCAGCGCACGCACCGCTGTGGTGGTTTCGCCGGCATAGCCCTCCCGGAACGCGAACGCAATCACCAGATCCGTCGTCACCCCGGCGGTCCGCAGCGCCTGCGCGCCCCGCACGTACGGGATCAGCATGGAGACCGGATCCTCCTGCTCGAGCTGCACGAGGAGGATCGGATGATCGCCGGAAATGCCGAAGCTCCAGAGATCCGCCCGCGCGATCTCCTCCCCTGCGCCGAGCGGCAAGCCGATCGACGGCGAAAGCGGATCGAGCGCGGCCTGCAGAAGCCGCATGCCGACCGCAATTTCCATCGCATCCGTTCCGAATACCATGCGCGCCCGCTTGCCCGCGCCGCCGCACGCCCGCACGGAAAGGAGAAGATGCAGCGCCGCCTGCGGCGTCTCCGCTGCGGCAAGGCAGAGGCGAAAGGTCCGGCGGCTGCGCCCGGCGAGCTTGAGCGGAACTGCCAGCGCGCAGCAGACGTCCGGGTTCCCGCGCTCCCCCGCCGTCAAGGGCTTGCGGCCGAGAGATTCCGGCCCGAGCGGCGCGGTCAGCACCCGGGAACGCGCCGTTGCGATCGTAACCGGCGCCTCCTCCAGAAATCCGACCGCAAGCGCCGCAGCCGTGCCCACCCGCGCATCTGTGCGCGCGAACACGGCGCACCGCTCCTCCGGCAGCGTCACATCGGTCACAAACAGCTTTGAAAACGCGGGATGCGCCGCATGCCGCGCGGCCGTTGTCAGGCAGGGCTCCAGATAAACCGTCAGCGTGCCTTCCCACGGCGTGCCGCCCGCGTTCTCCAGCGTGAAGGTGCGCAGTTCACAATCCTGATGCCGCAGCACCTCCGTCAACATACGCAGTCGCAGCCGTCCCGCCTTTGCCCGGTGCTCGACCCGCCCGGCAGAGAAGACGCAGCGAAAATCCGCGCCGCTGCCCCGATCAATCGCCCGCACGAACGGGACAACGCCCTCCGCAGAGGCTGCAACCGCGAAGACGCCCTGCGGCAGCGTACGCGGGTCACAGCTGCGCACGTGCAGATCCATGCCGTCGAGCATCGTGACGCCAGTGCCGGCTTCGGTGATGCAGGTCGTCAGCCTGCCGTTGGAGAGCGCCGTTGCCGTCGGCTGCAGCAGCGCGGGTGCCGCAACACGGTCGCTGCGCAGGATCGGTCGTCCGCGGCCTGCCTTCGGCACGCGGCCGTGCAGATCATGAAACGGCACCGTTCCCTTCGGGATCCGTTCTTCCAGCAGGCTCTGCGCGCCGCGCATGGCCCCGTCCCGCAGGAAACGGCGCTGCATTCGATCCTCAAACAGGGCGTTGTCCAGCGCGAGCAGACTCATGCCGACGTGGTGCGCCATGAACGAGCGCACGATCCGGTATTCCGCCCCGCCGCAGCGCGCGGGCGTGAAATCCGCCGCTTCATAAAAGCCGAACTCTCCCAGCATGCCCATGCGTTCCAGCCGGCGCAGATTGCGCAGCGCGGCAGCGGGCGCCGTGGGCAGGACCAGAAAGGTCGCATACGGCGCGACCACGGCCTCCTGATCCAGCCCGCGCTTGAGACCCAGCCGCTGCACGCCGTGCGCCTTGTATTGATAATTCAGCTGCCCGTCAAACGCATAATACCCGCTTTCGGAAGCGCCGAACGGGCGATTGCCGGCGTTTCTGCGCTGGCAGTAGAGGCAAAACTGCAGCGATTCATAGGTGAGACTTCCGCGCGGCGCGGGCAGAAAAAGCGCAGGCATGAAGTATTCGAACATCGTGCCCGTCCACGAAACAAGGCCGCTGTAGCGCCCCTGCCCGACGGCGATCCGGCCGAGCGCGCCCCAGTGCTCCCGCGGCACAAGCCGTTTCGCCACGGCATAATACGCCGTCATGCGCGCTTCGCTCATAAAAAGGTCATAGCAGCCGGTCTCCGTCTCCCGATCCGGATAGCGGCCGATCGAAAACAACCGGCGCCGCGGCCTGTAAAGGGCCTGCAGATCCGTCCGATCCAGCAGGCGTTCGATCCGCGCAGCCAGCCCCGCAAGCGGCGGGTATTCGCCGACGTATTCGAGCAGACCTTCCTTGAGCGCGGTCAGACAACAGAGGAAATTGCCGCTGTCCACCGTGGAAACAAAGGGATCCAGCACCGAGAGATCCCGGGTCGCATACCAATTATAAAGATTGCCGTGCCAGGTTTCCAACTTCTCCACGCTCGTCAGGCTCCGGTCCAGCCGTTCATAGA
>JAFWCS010000053.1 GCA_017534365.1 Clostridia bacterium
GAAACTGAAAAAAGTGACAATTCCCTCAGATGTAAATGCAATTGGATCTGCCGCCTTTGATGCGTGTGTCAGCTTAAAAACCATAGTGATACCCGTGGGTGTGAAAGAAATTCTTTATTACACATTCCGAGAGTGTCGTTCTTTGACGTCAGTCGTTCTTCCGGAAGGATTGAAAAGAATTGAGCAATCAGCATTTGAGGGCTGTGAAAGCCTTGCTACGGTCTCTTTGCCCGGAACTCTTTCGTTCATGGAGTTTAACTCTTTCAAGAATTCCGGGTTGACAAGCGTTACGATCCCGGGCAGCGTGAAAAAAATCGGCAGCAGGGCTTTCGCCGAATGCTCACGATTGCAGCAGGTTGTGATCAGCGAAGGCGTGGAAGAAATCGGGATCGAAGCGTTTAACCGCTGCGCAAATCTGTCCGATGTTTCCTTCCCAAAGAGCATTAAAATAATAATGAGGAGCGCATTTGCTGCATGCCCAAAGCTTGAACGGGTCAAGCTTCCCGAAAAAGTGCAGGTTGATGATTTGGTATTTTATGGAAGCGGAAAGGACGGCAAGGTGCAGGTGAAAAGAGGCGGCGGCTGCTACGTTGCCACGGCCGTTTACGGCTCCTATGACTGCCCGCAGGTATGGACCCTGCGGCGCTTCCGGGATCAGCGGCTGGCATTGACGTGGTACGGCCGGCTGTTCATCGCGCTCTATTATGCCGTCAGCCCGACCGTCGTCAAATATTGCGGGCACACCGCGTGGTTCAACCGCTTCTGGCGCGCAAAGCTCGACCGCTTCGTCCGCCGCCTGCAGCAAAACGGCTTCGAGGATACCCCATATTCCGATTGATTGAGGAGATGTCAAAAATGAAAATCCCGAAACGGGTCGTTACTGTTTTAAGCATTGTGCTGTTTCTCTGCACTGTCACAACGGTTGTTTCCTTCGCAGTCGTTCCGGACGGCGCAGTCGCAGCCAACGCGATTACCGATCAATTTGTCGAGTATCCGCTGGACGTGAGTGTGTATAGCGATCAGTCGTCCTACGGGGCGACCGGGCGCGCAAGGATCTTTGTCAGCATTTCAAACGTCGGAGATCTTCGGGTTTCAGATATCAGTGCGATCGGAACCTTTCAGAACACACAGCCGGTAGGCAAAGACAATACGCTGACAATTGACGGTGTTTCGATTGCGCCGGATGAGGAATACAGCTTCGATTATTCCGTATCCCTCCAGCCCGCAAAGCTCGGCTTTTTTCAGCGGCTGATTCTGCAATTCAAGCAGCTCTTCTGGGGCACGCAGAGCGCGCCTCGCAACCGCTTTGATGACGGCAGAAACATGATCAGCAAGGAGATCACCCTGCGGTTTGGATCCAATACTGTCAAAGAAACCGTCTTTGTGTATTACGCCTATGATACCGAGATTATCAATGCGTCAACGCAGGAAGCGTTTTCCGATGCGGTTTCCGTTTTAACGAACGCAACGCTCAATGATCAATCCTTTGACGCCGCTGCCGCAAAAGCAGACGATTATTATGCGAGCAGGCTGATCGTGAAGTATTCCGACCTTGCGAAAGCCGATTTCAAAGACGTCGACGCTGACAAGATCGTGCTCGGCAATTTCGATGACGTTGCAGTCTTGCAGTTCAGCAACAGAAATCTTGCACAAAGCAGCGTTGCCGCGTTAAACAAAGACGATGGTGTACAATATGTTGAGCCGGATACGCTGATCTCGATCGACAGCGATCCTGTCATGCCGGCGGCTGTCAATGCATCCCCGGGCGAAGAAATCCATTCCTGGGGCCGCGCACAGACCGGCGCGGATCATTATGCAAATTATCTCGAAAAAAACGACCGGTTTGGTATGGTGAAGGTCGCTGTTGTTGATACGGGCGTTGACACCGATCACAGCTTCCTTGCCGGCAGACTGCTCGCAAACGGCTATGATTTTATCCACACCGCCGTCGGCGCTGAGGATGATAACGGCCACGGTACGCACGTGGCGGGGATCATCGCGGACTGCACAGCCGGCCTGAATGTGAAGATCATGCCGGTCAAGGTGCTCGATAAAAGCGGAAGATCTTATCTTCTGAGCGTTGTTTGCGGCGTGGAATATGCGGCAAACAGCGGCGCGGATATCATCAATCTCAGCCTGGGCGGCGGACATTCAGACTATCTGCATGAAGCTGTTGAAAAAGCGATCGCCAAAGGCAGCGTCGTCTGCGTTGCGGCGGGCAATGAAAACCAGGATACATCCGCTGTCTGCCCGGCGGACGTTGCCGACGCGATCGTTGTCGCAGCAATCGATCAAGACAGCAAACGCGCCGACTTCTCCAATTTCGGCGCGACAGTTGACGTTGCGGCGCCCGGCGTGCGGATCCTCAGCTCCTATTTAGGCGGAGAATATAAAGAATTAAGCGGCACCTCCATGGCAACGCCGCACGTTTCAGC
>JAFWCS010000486.1 GCA_017534365.1 Clostridia bacterium
GCTTGGCGATGACCTCGCCCGTGTCGCCTTATCATTATACTGAAAACACGGGGAAAAGTAAAGTTTTTCTATTTATTTTTTAAATTTTTATTGTTTCAATTGCTTTTCCGCGAAAAATAAGGTAAGATAGGGTGCATAGAGGTGATACCATGAAGTATGAAAACAGCCCTTGCCCGGTCTGCGGCAAGCCGCTGCTGGAAACGGAGGACGTGGTCGTCTGCCCGGAATGCGCAACGCCGCAGCACCGTGCCTGCTGGATGCAGACCGGCCGCTGCGCCAACGCCGAAGCGCATGGCACGGGCTTCGTCTGGCAGCCGGATGCCGCGCAAGCGCATGCGCAGGAGCCCTGCGCGCCGCAGGGGGAATTTGAGATCTGCCCGCATTGCGGCAGCGAGAATCCGAAGGACGCGCTGCATTGCGGCAACTGCGGCGCCCTGCTTGGCCCGGCGGGCGAGAAGATCTGTCCGTATTGCGGCCAGAAAAATGACGACGACGCCTTGCATTGCAAATATTGCGGCGCGCCGCTGACTTACGGCGCCGGGCAGCCGTTTCCCCGCGGCAATCTGAATACAGATGCCCTGCCGTTTGACGCATCGGAGAGGATCGGCGAGCATACCGCCGGGGAGCTGGCGGCGTTTGTGCAGCCGTCCGCCGCGCGCTATCTGCCGAAGTTTCAGCGTTTTGCCGCAGGTAAAGGGTTCTCGTTCAACTGGGCGGCGCTGCTTTTCACGCCGTTCTGGTTTTTCTACCGCAAGCTTTATAAAGCGGGCATTCTGTTTCTGCTGCTGTTTGCGGTGATCCCGCTGCTGACCGTCAATCTGCAGCAGCGGATCGTTGACGCCGTCATGCCCTATGCCGAAATACTCAGCGGCGAAACGCAGCCCTCCGACGAGGAGGCCATGCGCATGCTCACGGAGATCGGCGAAAAAACGGCGAAGCCCATGGCGATTATTATCGGCGCGCACGCGCTGCTGCATCTGATCGGCGCGCTGACAGCGGACAGGATCTATTATAAAAAGATCCGGGACGATCTGGCGCTCCTGCGGGAGCAGGGGGTGGACGAAGCAACCGGACGCTTCCTGATTGCCCGGCGCGGCGGCGTTTCCATCCTGAATTTCCTGCTCAGCTTCCTCGCGCTGGAGCTGCTGTCCCAGCTGCTCTATTCTCTGGCCGACACCATTGCGTCCAAACTGTAACTGGATTCATTTCATAGAAATCGGAGGTTTTCTCATGCAAAAGAAAGTCAGAAAAGCGATCATTCCCGCCGCCGGGCTCGGCACCCGCGTGCTGCCCGCTTCCAAGGCGGTGCCCAAGGAGATGCTCAATATCGTTGACAAGCCCGCGATCCAGTATATCGTCGAAGAAGCCGTCGCCGCCGGGATCGAGGATATCCTGATCATCACCAACCGCGGCAAGGGCGCGATCGAGGATCATTTCGACCACGCCTTCGAGCTGGAGACCCAGCTGCGCGGCAACGCGTCGAAGGCGAAGATCTATGAGGACGTGCTCGCCTGCTCCGGGCTTGCGAATATTTATTTCATCCGGCAGAAGGAAACGCGCGGCCTCGCGCACGCGATCCTTGCGGGCAAATCCTTTGCGGGCGACGAGCCGGTTGCCGTGCTCTACGGCGACGACGTGATCATCAACAACGAAAAGCCCGCCATCGGCCAGCTCTGCGACTGCTATGAGAAATACGGCAAGGCGGTCGTCGGCGTCAACGCCGTGCCCCGCGACCGGATCCATCTTTACTGCACGCTGGACGTTTCGCCCATCGAGGGCGAGACCCGCGCGATGAACTGCAGCCGCGTGATCGAGAAGCCGACGGAGGATCAGATCCTCTCGCTTTATTCCATCCTCGGCCGCGTCGTCCTGCCGCCGGATGCGTTCGCCCGGATCGAAAAAGGCATCGCCGCCATGCCGGACGAGAAGGAATTCTATCTCACCGACACCTTTACCGATTACGGCGCGGAGGGCAAGCTGATTGCCTATGACTTCGAGGGCCGCCGCTACGATATGGGCAACAAGCTCGGCATCCTGCAGGCGAACTGCGAGGTCGCGCTCAGCCACCCGGAAATCGGCGCGGATTTCAAGGCCTATCTGAAGGAACTGGTCAAGACATTCTGAAAAGCAAACGCTGCCCGCACGGAAATTCCCGTGCGGGCATTGACATTTCAGCGGCTGTTTTGTATAATAATCTCTAATGTATCAGCACAGCAGCGCAATAAAGCGCGAAAATTGATAGATAGAAGGGTGAAGGAAAATGAAAATCGCTATTTACGGCTACGGCAACCTCGGGCGCGGCGTGGAATGCGCCGTGCGGCAGAATCCGGATGCGGAGCTGGTCGGCGTGTTCACGCGCCGCGATCCCGCTGCGGTCAAAACGCTGACCGGCGCGCCGGTCTATCCAGCGGCTTCGATCACGGATTTCAAAGCGCAGATCGACGTGCTGATCATCTGCGGCGGCAGCGCCACGGATCTGCCGAAGATGACGCCCGCGCTGGCCAAGGACTTCAACGTCATCGACAGCTTTGATACCCATGCCAATATTCCGCAGCATTTTGCGGCGGTGGACGCGGCGGCGGCTGCAGGCGGCAAGCTTGCGCTGATTTCCTGCGGATGGGATCCGGGGATGTTCTCCCTGAACCGCCTGTATGCCTCCTCGATCCTTGCGGACGGCGCGGACTATACCTTCTGGGGCCGCGGCGTGAGCCAGGGGCATTCCGACGCGATCCGCCGGATCCCCGGCGTGCTGGATGCGCGGCAGTATACGGTGCCGATCGAAGCGGCCGTGGAAGCGGTGCGCTCCGGCAGTCAGCCCGCGCTGACCACGCGCGAGAAGCATCTGCGCGAATGCTACGTTGTGGCAGCGGAGGATGCGGACAAGGCGGCGATCGAGACCGCGATCAAGACCATGCCGAATTATTTCTCGGATTATGACACCACCGTGACCTTCATCACGGCGGAGGAGATGGCGCGCGATCACGCGGAGCTGCCCCACGGCGGCATGGTGATCCGCTCCGGCAAGACCGGCCTGAACGGGCAGCATACCCACACGATCGAATACAAACTGACGCTGGATTCCAACCCGGAATTCACCGCCTGCGTGCTCGTTGCCTTTGCCCGCGCGATCGACCGCATGGCCAAACGCGGCGGAACCGGCTGCCGGACCGTCTTCGACGTCGCCCCCGCCGATCTCTCCCCGCTCTCGCCCGAAGAGATCCGCGCGCATATGCTGTAATCATTATGCATCATTATGAAACGGCCCGCTCAACAGAGCGGGCCGTTTTTGCGCGGGCTGCGCGCAGGTCCCCCGCCAAAGGATCCCCCCTGCAAGCAGAGAGTGTTTCTGTTCACAGAAAAAATTTCAAAAAGTCGCGTGAAACCTATTGACAGTCGCGTGAACTTGTGATATAATCAAGCCAACATCAAAGGAGGTGAGTCCGATGCCGCAGGGAAAGATCCCGGGGAGTGTGCTCCCCTATGACGGGCAGCCGGGGATGTTCTCGCTGTTCCGCCCGCTGATTCGCGCCACGGACGGGCTGACGCTCAGCCAGGTCTGCGCCATCACGGGGCTGGAGCCGACCGCCGTGCAGAACTGGGTCAAGCGCGGCTTCGTTGCGCGGCCGGTCAACAAAAAATACCGCGAGCGGCAGCTTGCGCGCATCCTGCTGATCTGCGCGCTGCGCGACAGCCTGCAGATCGACCGCATCGGCGCGCTCATGGCCATGGTCAACGGCAGCGCGAACGACGAGAGCGACGATATCGTGCCCGAGGACCAATTATATGATTATCTTTGCGCCTGCGTCGGCGACCCGGCCGATGACCGGCGCAGCCCCGCGGAGATCCCCGCCGTGGTGGAAACCGTTCTGAAAACCTATCGCGCACCCGCGCCCGGGGCTGCGGAGCGTCTGCGGGAGGCGCTCACGGTGATGGTCTACGCCTACACCGCCGGGCAGCTCAAGCAGGAGGCGGAGCGCAGATTCCATGCAATGGAGGAGGGAATGAAATGAAACTGAAAAAGACTGTCATCGCGGCGATCGTTGCCGTGCTGCTGCTGGTATTCATCGGCATGAACACCTTCACGATCGTCGATGCCGGCCACACGGGCGTGGTCGTCACGCTCGGCAAGGTCCGGGAGGGCGTGCTGCAGGAGGGCATCCACGTGAAGATCCCCTTCGTGCAGAAGGTCGTCAAGATCGACAACCGCATCCGCAAGCTGGAGGTCAACACGGAGGCGTTCTCGAAGGATCTGCAGAGCGTCAATACCGTGCTCGCGATCAACTATCGCGTCGACACCGCCAAGAGCAACAGCATCTATAAGAACATCGGTGCGGATTATGAATCCGTGCTCGTGACCCCGGCGGTCAACGAAGTGCTCAAGGCGATCACCGCCACCTACACGGCGGAGGAAAGCGTCACCAACCGCAATCTCATCAGCGAGGGTCTGGTCACCGGCCTGAACGAGAAGCTCAACACGATCGGCCTGTATATCACGGACGTGAATATCATCGACTTCGATTTCTCGGACGCTTTCATCACCGCGATCGAGGAGAAGCAGGTCGCGCAGCAGCAGCTGCTCAAGGCCGAGACCGAGAAGAAGACCGCGATCACCAACGCGGAGGCCGCCGCCGAGGCCGTCAAGATCAAGGCGGACGCGGAAGCCGCAGCCAACAAGCTGATCAGCGCTTCGCTGACGGATCAGGTCATTGAAAACAAGAAGATCGAGAAATGGGACGGCGTGCTGCCCAAGGTCAGCGGCAGCGACGGCACCTTCATCGATTTCAACGCCGTCACGCAGGAGTAACGTCATGAAAGAATACAAAATGGTCAAGGTCCGCGAAAAGGACGCCGAGGCGACGATGAACGAAATGGCCCGGCAGGGCTGGACGGTCGTCACCGTCACCTACTGGAGCTACTGGTGGGTCAGCCTGCTGATCACCTTCGAACGCGAACGGTAACGATCCGTTCGTGACCGAGCCCCGGGGCCGGCGGCCCCGATAAATCCATCCAAAGGAGTGTCCATGATGAAAAAGGCTAAAAAGAACGACAGGTTTGTAAAGATCTATGAACAGGGCCAGATCAGCGGCGCGCAGATCCTGGTCGACAAAGAGACCGGCGTCAACTATCTCTTCGCCTTCGAGGGCTATGCCGGCGGGATGACCGTGCTGGTGGACCGGGAAGGCAAGCCGGTCATCACGCCGATCACGAGCCTGGAAGAGATCGACTGATCCGAATGCATCGAAGACTTCGTCTTTCTCCTTAAATCAACAGGGGCTGCCGGCAGGTTCGGCCGGCAGCTCCGCCTTTTCGTTTGCCGCGGCGCTTGACTTTGCGGCGCGGCTGTGGTAGAATACAAAACGCAAAACAATAAGAGAATGCCAGATGCCCCTTTAGATAACAGAACCAAATACGCCTCCTTAGTTAAATGGATATAAGGACCTGCCCTTCGGGCAGAACCTTGTTACTCGCTTCGCTCGTAATAAGAACCTTTTCTTCGAAAAGAACCTTGTTACTCGCTTCGCTCGTAATAAGAACCTTTTCTTCGAAAAGAACCTTGTTACTCGCTTCGCTCGTAATAACGGGCCCCTTTAGATAACAGAACCAAATACGCCTCCTTAGTTAAATGGATATAACGGGCCCCTCCTAAGGGTCAGTTGTGGGTTCGATTCCCGCAGGGGGTGCCAAAGCGAAAATCCTGCCGTGTGAACGGCGCGGTTTTCGCTTTCTGTTATTCTTTCGGCCTTCAGTGTTTTTTTTGCGTCAAAGGAGTTTCTATGCTGTCTTCTGTTCGGACCGGATACCGGCATACGGTGTATGCCTGCTATCTCGGCTATATCACCCAGGCGATCGTCAACAATTTCACGCCGCTGCTGTTTCTGACGTTCCGGGAGCAGTTCGGCGTCGGACTCGCCCGCATCTCCGTGCTGGTCACGCTGAATTTCGGCGTGCAGCTGCTGGTCGATCTGCTGGCGGCCCGCTTCGCGGACCGTATCGGCTACAGGGTCTGCATCGTTGCCGCCCACGTCTTTTCCGCGGCGGGGCTCGGCGCGCTCGCGCTGCTGCCCAGGCTGCTGCCC
>JAFWCS010000487.1 GCA_017534365.1 Clostridia bacterium
CCGAAGTTCCTGGAGCTGAATAAAAAAGCGTTTGCCCTCGGCAGAAATCAATAAGCGCATACCTCAAAAGAGAAAAGATAGAAGGAGATGACGACCCATGAGCAACTATTTCCAGCCGGCATATGAGACCATGCCGACCGCGGAGATCCGTGCGCTGCAGAATGAGAAGTTTCTGAAACAGATGCAGCACGTCTGGAACGACTGCCCGGACTACCGCAAAAAGATGGAGGCCGCAGGCGTTTCCGTCGATGATATTCACTCGCTGGAGGATATCGCCAAGCTGCCCTTTACCAGCAAGGACGATCTGCGCGAGGCCTATCCATACGCCATGCTGGCAAAGCCGCTGGCAGATTGCGTGCGCATTCAGTCCACCTCCGGCACGACCGGCAAGCGTGTGATTGCCTATTACACGCAGCACGACCTGGACATCTGGGAAGAATGCTGCGCGCGTGCGCTTGTCGCGGCCGGCGGCACGAAGGAGGACGTGGTGCACGTCTCCTACGGCTACGGCCTGTTCACCGGCGGTCCCGGCCTGAACGGCGGCTCCCATAAGCTCGGCTGCCTGACCCTGCCCATGAGCTCGGGCAACACGGACCGGCAGCTGCAGTTCATGACGGATCTCGGCTCGACGATCCTCAGCTGCACGCCCTCTTACGCGGCGTATCTGGGCGAGAGCATCAAGGAGCGCGGCCTGCGCGGCCAGCTCAAGCTCAAGGCCGGCATCTTCGGCGCCGAAGCGTGGAGCGAGGAAATGCGCCGCGAGATCGAGCAGGCGCTCGGCATCAAGGCGTATGATATTTACGGCCTGACCGAGATCAGCGGCCCCGGCGTCTCCTTCGAATGCGAGGAGCAGACCGGCATGCATATCAACGAGGATCATTTCTATGCCGAGATCATCGACCCCGACACCGGCGAAGTGCTGCCCGAGGGGGCCGAGGGCGAGCTGGTCTTCACCTGCCTTGATAAAGAAGCCTTCCCGGTCATCCGCTACCGCACGAAGGATATCTGCGTCCTTTCGCGCAAAGCCTGCTCCTGCGGGCGCACCTTCGTCAAGATGGTCAAGCCCCGCGGGCGCAGCGACGATATGCTCATCATCAAGGGCGTCAACGTCTTCCCGTCCCAGATCGAAGCCGTGCTGCTCGATCAGGGCTACCAGGCGAATTATCAGCTGATCGTCGACCGTGTCAACAATTCCGACACGCTGGACGTCAACGTCGAAATGACGCCGGAGAAATTCACCGACAACCTCGGCGTCATCGGCGAAATGGAAAAGAAACTCGTCGGCGCGCTCAAGGCGATGCTCGGCATTTACGCCAAGGTGCATCTGGTTGCGCCCAAGAGCATCACCCGCAGCGAGGGCAAGGCCGTGCGCGTGATCGACAAGAGAAAGATTTAAAAGGAGGCAGGCGCAATGACAGTCAAACAGATTTCCGTGTTTCTGGAGAACAGATACGGCCAGCTGCATGAGATCACGAGCATCCTCGCGGAAGCGGGCGTGGATCTCAAGGCGCTCAATATTGCGGAAACCAAGGATTACGGCATTCTCCGCCTGCTGGTGGACGACGTCGCCGCGGCGACGGACGCCCTCATCGGCGCGGGCTGCGTCGTTTCCGTCAATCCCGTGCAGGTGGTTCCCGTGCCCAACAGAGCCGGCGGCCTGAACGCGCTGCTCGGCAGGATCGCCGCAGCGAATATCGACATTGAATACATGTATTCGACTGTGGACGGCAAGGACGACGTCGCCAAGCTCGTCTTCAAGGTCGATCAGCCGGACGCGCTCGAAGCGCTGCTGGCCTGACCCCCGCAGCTCCTCTCCCGCCCCCGGCGCACCCGCGCCCCGGGCGGGATTTTTAATCAGGAGTTAGAAATTCGGAGTTAGGAGTGAGGATCGTAGGGGGTTAAGAATTAGGAATTTACTGTGTTCGCCGGTGGACCTGCAATCCAACGGCTGCGCACCGTAGGGCGCGCATACATGCGCGCCGTCGCGGCATCAGCCGCGCATTTGCCGGCGGAATGCACAGCGGCATCGGCGTTGCTGAAATAGCCTCCCTCTCTGAGGAAGGTGTCGAGCGAAGCGAGGCGGAGGGAGTGATGCGCCTGCGGCGCATGCGGAACGCTGAAACAGCGTTCCCTACACTGCCCGCCGACGGCAACCTCATGCCAACGGCGACGCACCGTAGGGGCGATTATTA
>JAFWCS010000488.1 GCA_017534365.1 Clostridia bacterium
ATAAATCGCAGACTTCGCCCGATACGGCTGCCGCGCAGCCGCGTGTGGCTGCGGTGGCGGCTGCCGGCCTGATGATGGCTGCGGCGTGCGCCGTTGCAGTGTCGAAGAAACGGTCCGACGAAGAAAACTGAACGCTGAAAGCAAAAGGGAACCTTTCCGAGGTTCCCTTTTTAAAAGCGACGTCTTTGCTTGATAAGAATGCTTATGAAACATCGAATCCAGACCCTGCTCTGTATCCTTCTGACGCTGTCGCTCCTTGCGCTTTGCGCCTGCCGGCAGGCACCGCCGCCGGAAGAGCCGACAACGACCGCCGCGCCGACGGCGACGCAGCTCCCGGGCGAGACGACGGCGGCGGGGGAGGCCTTCCCCGATCCCGTCGATTTCGCGGCCTATCAGTCTGTCAACCGGGAGGTCTATGCCTATATCCGGGTGCCGGGCACCAACATTGATTACCCCATTGTGCAGAGCGGCAGCAGCGACAGCTATTATCTGCGCCGCACCTGGCAGGGGAAAAGCAATTATCGCGGCTGTATTTTTACGCAGTCCGTCAACGCCAAAGAATTCACCGACCCGGTGACTGTGGTCTACGGCCACAACACGGATCAGGGCGATATGTTCAGCGAGCTGCTGAATTATCAGGATCCGGCGTTCTTTGACGCGCATGATAAATTCTATATTTTCCTGCCCGGCCATATTCTGGTGTATCAGGTGATTTCGGCGCATACGTTTGACAATCGCCACATCATGAATTCTTATGATTTTTCCAATCCGCAGGTGCTCGCGGAGTTTCAGCAGATGCTGCTTTCGCCCGCCGCGCTCGAGCGCAACGTCCGCAGCGGCGTCACGCTGGATGCGGGCAGCGAGATCGTGGTGCTTTCCACCTGCGCGGAGCCGCGCAGCGGCGCGAGCGCCAGATATTTAGTAAACGGAGTGTTGGTCAACGATGTGGTCACGGTTTAAGTATATCGAATACCCGAAGGAGATCCGCAAGAATCTGATTGCGCGGGAGAAGAAAAAACGCAAGGAAAAGATCAGCAAGGGGCGCAAGGCGCTGCGCGTGATCCTGATCGTCCTGCTGGCGCTCATTCTGATCGCTGCCGGCGTTTTCGGTTCGATCTGGCTGCGCGGGCGCAACAATCTGCATCCGAATGACGAGTTCGATCTCAAAGCGGAGGGCATCGGCCTCTCGGATGACACGGCGCCCGTGGTGCACGATTCCGGCAAACGGATCGAATACAAAGGTGAAATCTATCAATTCAACGAGAATATCGTTTCCTTTGCGCTCATCGGCGTGGACAAGGAAACGCTCGGCACGGATTACGGCAAGGTCGGCACGGGCGGCCAGGCGGATACGCTGGCGCTTGTGCTCTATGACACGGCAACCGGCAAGATCCGCGTGGCCGTGATCCCGCGCGATACCATGGTCGAGATCAACACCTATGACGTGGAAGGCGGCTACATCGACATCAAGGAGCAGCAGATCTGCGTGGCCTACGCCTACGGCGACGGCAAGGAATCCAGTTGCCAGAATACGATGGTCAGCATCAACCGCCTGCTGATGGGCATTCCCGTGGATTATTATCTGGCCATGGATATGGACGGCATTCCGGCGCTGAATGATGCGATCGGCGGCGTCACGCTGACCTGTCTGGAAACCGAAGGCCGCTTCACGGCCGGCGAGACCGTGACTCTGCGTGGGGAGGACGCCGACGCCTACGTCCGCGACCGCAATATGAACAAGCTCGACGCCGATACGGCGCGCCGCGCGCGGCAGAAGCAGTATATGGAGGCGTTTCTTGCGCAGACGCTCGAGCAGATCCGGCATGATTTCTCGCTCGTGACCAAGCTCTATAACCAGGCGATGCCGTACGTCGTGACCGATATCACGCTGGATAAGGTGACCTACGCCGCGACGACCGCCCTGCGCAATCACGTGGCGATTGCGGATTATAAGACGGTGCCCGGCACCTACGTGCAGGGGCCGAAGCTTGCGGAGTATCACGTGGATAAAACCGCGCTGTTTGAAATGATCCTCGATCTGTTTTACGAAAAAGAACTGTAATGGATGCCGGACGTCCTTTGGCGGGCGAGACCCTTGCCGAGGGGCGTCTTTTTATTCTACGAAACAGCAGAATGGAAGGAAGGAATCGAATGAAGCTGCTGCATCTGTCCGATCTGCATATCGGCAAAACCGTGAATAAATTCTCCATGCTGGAGGATCAGGAATACATCCTCGCGCAGATCCTGCAGCTGATCGACCGGGAAGCGCCGGATGCGGTGATCATCGCGGGCGACGTCTATGATAAAACGGTCCCGTCCGCAGAGGCCGTGCAGGTGCTGGATGATTTTCTTTTTCATCTCTCTCAGCGGCGGGCGCCTGTGCTGATCGTCAGCGGCAATCACGATTCGCCCGAGCGGATCGCCTTCGGCGCGCGTCAGCTCGGCGCGGTCGGCCTGCATCTCTCGCCCGTCTATCGCGGGCAGGCAGCGCATGTCACGCTGCAGGATGACGACGGCCCGGTGCATTTTTATCTTTTGCCGTTTGTCAAGCCGGCGCACGTGCGCGCGGCCTTCCCGGAGGAAGAGATCCGCAGCTACACGGACGCGATACGCACGGCGATCGCGCATATGGAAGCGGATCCTGCGGCGCGGAACGTGCTGATCACCCACCAGTTCGTCACCGGCGCCGCGGCAGCCGGCTCGGAGGAGCTGACGGTCGGCGGCACGGACGCCGTGGACGCGTCGGTGTTCGAGGCGTTCGATTACGTGGCGCTCGGCCATATCCACGCTGCGCAGCGCTGCGGCTCGGACCGGATCCGCTATTGCGGCGCGCCGCTGAGCTATGCCTTTTCCGAGGCCGGCAGCGAAAAATCCGTCACGATCGCCGAGCTGGGGCGCAAGGGAGAACTGCAGGTCCGGACTGTGCCGCTCAAGCCCAGGCGCGCAATGGTCTGCCTGCGCGGCAGTTTCGATACGCTGATGATGCGCTCGTTTTATGAAAACACGACGCTGCAGGAGGATTACGTGCAGATCACGCTTACGGACGAGGGCTTTCTGCCCAATGCGATCGGCCATCTGCGCA
>JAFWCS010000489.1 GCA_017534365.1 Clostridia bacterium
AGTGCGGATTCCACGCTCAAGGATAACAAAGTGATCTATAACGACCTGATCCCGAATATCGTTGCGCTCGCCGCCGAGGAATATATGGCGCTGGCCTATGCCGGCAACGCGGTCGCCCGCGCGATCCCCAACGAGCTGTTCAATGAGTTCCTTGATGAGACCGTGACCCGCGGGGTCAACGAAGTACTCGGCAACCTGATGCATAACTGCCCCTCCATGTGGGCGACCGTGCCGAGCGCGCTGTATCCTGCTCTTTCCGCAAAGTATATCTCCGACGCCGCGCATGCGCCGCTGAAGGAAAAGACCGACCGCTATTATGAGATCCAGAGCGGGATCGCCGCGACCCTGCGCCGCCTGCGTGAGGCGGGCATGCAGATCTTCGTCATCTGCGGCTACGGGCTGGAGCTGCCCGCGCTGATCAAGCATTATCAGCTCAGCTCCGACAATATTATCCAGGCGCAGTCCACCTCCATCGGCGGCACCTTCGCCAACGTCGGCGAGACCCTGCCCGCGAATTACAGGCCGGCGATCGACGCGACCTATCTCAGCCCGGACGGCGTTGTGGACGCCGGCACCTGCGCTCTGCCGGATCACACCTGGTTCGTCAGCGGCCAGAGCCATCTGAAGCTGCAGGCAAGCGTCAACGACGTGATCGGCCAGTGCGTGCGGATCATCACCGACCCGGCGATCACCGACGCCCGCACGCAGAACGGCGGCTATCCGCAGTTCAACGAATACCGCGATCTCTCCGAGATCGAGCGGATGATGCGGCTTTATAACGAAGCGGATCTCGACGCGCTCTCCGCGAAGAAGCGCGCCGCCGTGGACGAGGCCTATGCCGCCGCCGTTGCGCTGAAGGAAAAGCGCGTCTGGTCCTATGACGAGGCGAAGGCGGTGGAGAAGGACTTCTATACCGCCATGCAGCAGGCGAAGCTGCTCGGCAAAAACGATCAGAACAGCTTTGTGAAATATACTCTCCTGCCGCTGCTGACGAAGATCGCGAAAGCAATCAGTGATGTTTTCGAGCGCCTCCTCGGCGGGCAGGATTACTGGCTGCTCCCAGTAAAGTGGATGAAATAACGGCACCGCTGCATCCCTGCATGTGCATTTACGGCGACGCACCGCAGGGCACGCATACATGCGTGCCGCGGGATTTGCACAAACCAACGGCGTCAATTTGTAGGGAACGACGTTTCGGCGTTCCGTCGCGGCGTCAGCCGCGCGTTCGTTTGGATTGATATTCGATTTTCCGACATCACAGCCGTGTTTCAGATTTCGCTCATTATGCGCCTTTGGCGCATGCGGAACGCCCGGAGGTCGTTCCTTACATTTGCGCTGATCAGCGCTGTCATCGGCGCTGCGGTCCTTGGCCTGATCGCTGCGATTGTCATCCTGCTTGTCCGGCAGAAGAAGATGCAATGATGGCCGCTATATAATAAATGAAATGCGGAAGGAATCCGCTTTTCTCGTTGATGCAGCCGCCGGCACAGATCCGAATGTGCCGGCGGTTTTGCTGCGGGGAAGAAATAAACAATTGATTTTGCGGATTTCCATTTTCCCTGTCAACATTTGACGAAACACCCGGCGCGGTTGAGAAGAAGGGGTAAAAAAGGTGAAAAAAGGTGTTGACAAACGGGAAATGATTTGGTATGATAGCGGAGCGCCCTGCGGAAAGAGCGGGAAACTGCGGGTCTGCAGGCGCAATCGCACATTGAAAATTAAACAACGATAAGAAG
>JAFWCS010000490.1 GCA_017534365.1 Clostridia bacterium
AAGAGAAAGCAGGTTCTGGCTGCTGAAGATCGCGGAGTCTGCGACGCCGATTGTGCCGTCCGCGAGGCGGAGATCACCGGAGGCAAGGGGTACGCCGCCTTTATATCCCGCAAAGACGTTTCCCGCGTATACGGGACCATCAGGCTGGTCCGCATACCAGCCGGTGTTTTGAAGGGCATATCCGCCGACGTATTGCAGGCTGTCCGGGAACGACAGCCTTTTTGCGTGCTGCGCGTTAGGCAGGTATCCGAATGCATATTGCCCCAAGGCAATTGTGCCTTCGCGCACGGCGAACGTCGTGTCAACAGTAAAATCATCCTTGATTTTGTAAAGAAGGTTTCCGAGATATACCGGCTGGTGGGAAGGCTGGTTTTTAAACCATTGTGTGCCGTCCAGCGTGAAATTCGGCACCCAGCGAAGACGGCTGCCTTCCGCGACCGTAATTTGCGCAAGCTTTCTCGGCAAGTAGCACCAATCGGCGGAGATGTTTTCGCCATCAACGATTTCTTCCAGGGATGCCGGAAGCTGCAGCGACGTCAGATTGTTCAGACAGGTCAGCATCCGGGCGCTGATGGATGTGATGCCCTCCTCAATGATTACGGTGTTGACTGATGAAGCGTAATCATACCACGGCGGCTCACCGAGATCTTCATATTTATAGCGATAGACGCTGCCTTCGCCGCGGATTGTCAGCACGCCGCTGCCGCTCAGATCCCAGGCTGCATGATCGCCGCAGCGAAAATCAACGGCGGCAGATGCCGTGGGGGTGACGGCCGGAAGGAGCGTAATAAGATGCGCAGTCAGAATGAGGCATGAAAGAAGCACAGCGATAATCTTTTTCATTTTCGGCTTCCTCTCTTTAGATTAATTCATATGGAATACCGTTTTCTTCAGCGTGAGTCTGCGCCGCAGAACCGGCCTTGCATTGAATGGTCAGATTGTCGCACCCGTCGAAGGCGTCATCCGCAATGGACGTCACCGAGGACGGAATCTTCACGGTTTTCAGCGCGCCGCATTGCGCAAACGCTTCATCGCCGATCGCGGACGTGCCTGCCGGGATCGTGACGGATTTCAGGGAATCGCATCCGTAAAACGCGCCGATGCCGATGCGGTCCAGCGTGGACGGCATGGAAACGGAGGAAAGACGCGTGCAGTCCGAAAACGCCTCCTGCCCGATCTGTGTGACGCCGGACGGGATCGAAACAGAACGCATCGTCGTGTTGCCGCTGAATGCGCCTGCGCCGATGGCCGTGACGGACGCGCCCTGAACGGAAGCCGGGATCGAAACGCTGCTTTGATCGCCGTCATAGCCGGTCAGCGTGCCGCCGCTCATTTGATAATCCGCTGCGGTGCTGCGGGTCGTCGTGCGTTCCTCTGCGGTTGTTTCTTTGGCTGCTGTCGTTTGCTTCGCAGTCGTGGTTTGCTTTTGCGTCGTTGTTTTTTTCTCGGCCTTTGTCGTTGTCGCCTTTGCGGTTGTGGCCTTCACGGTCGTTCGTTTTTCGGTGGTCGCGGCTGCAGCGGGCTGCGTGCGCGTGGCAGCCGACGTTGACGGTGCCATGGTTGAAGCGGTTGTATTTTGTGCCGTTGTTGCTTTGGACCTTACGGTCGTGCGCGATACGCCGGTCGCGGTTTCTTCTTTCGATGTGGCGGACAGCGCTTGAAGCAGCGTCGTGAGCGCTTCCTCCGTCGTCGCGGTTTCCGTAACGGCAGCCAGTGGTTCCACTGCTGTTTCACGCCG
>JAFWCS010000491.1 GCA_017534365.1 Clostridia bacterium
ATCGGCACGCTCTGCGCCCTGCATCCCGCCAACGCCGCCAAGCTCGACAAGATCAGCCGCGCTGTCGGCGTGGAGCTGGATCTGGACGTGTTCCATACGCTGAACGCCGCCGCGATTGCCTTCCGCGAGCCGAGCACGCAGCAGTCCACCTATTACGACCTTTCGCTCGTGCTTGCGGATCAGACGAAGTTCTCCGATCTTGCCGCCTGCTGGAACAGCCTCGGCCTTGCCGAGCTCGAGAGCGTGCGCGTGATCGACACCTATGAATAGCTCGGATTCAGGAGCATCACGGTGCGTCTGCTCTTCACGGCGATGGACCGCACGCTCGAGATGGAGGAAGTGCAGGGCTGGATCGACCGGATCATCGACAATCTGGCAAAGATCAACGTCGTTCTGCGCAAGTGATCGCGCGCCGGCAACGGAGAAGACGAGAATATTTCAAAAACGCTTGCATTCTCGGAAAAACTGAGATATAATAATACAGTAAGTTTATGCGAACGGAGACGGAGGTGCGCGCATGACGGATAAAACGATCAAATTTTCCATCAAGGATGAAAATGAAGCCGAGATGAAAAAGAACCTGCTGGCGGTGTATGAAGCACTGAACGAAAAGGGCTACAATTCCATCAGCCAGATCGTCGGTTATATTCTGTCGGAGGATCCGACCTATATCACGACGCATAACAACGCGCGCAGTCTTGTCCGGAGGCTCGACCGGGATGAGCTTCTTCAGGCGATGGTCAAATGCTATCTCGGGATCGATTGAAGGAAGGAGACGCATCCATGGCAGAAAAAAACGAGTTTTTGATGTATAAGGATCGTCCGCTCGTGCGCAGCGGCAAAACGATCTATTACGGCTACATGAGCGAGAAATGCGTGATCGTGATCCAGATCGCGAGCACCAAAGAGATCAACGGCGCGGAGGTCGCGGATCGCGTGAAGGTGCAGCTGATCAGCACCGACCCGACGCTGCGCATGAAGGACCGCATTCTCAACACCGCCGAGCGGCGCGGGCTTTACAGCGCGATGGATCTCGGCGCGATCTGGCTCGAGCGCGAGCTCAAAAACACTTAAACTGCATTTTGCGAAGACCAAAGGGGGTTGCTTTAGGGCAGCCCCCTTTTCGACGGTCTTTCGTCCTCGGCATGCCTTTGCATCGCCTTCGGCCGAAGAAACCGCCGTCTTCATCAAAATGCCGCCGCCCGCCGCAGGCCGCCGAATGACCCGGCGAAGACCAAAGAGGGTTGTCCCGGCGGTTTGATGGCAGGGGAGGACGGCATCCGCCTGCTATCTGTTTTCCGCACGACGCCGTTGGCGAGTGTAGGGAGCGCTGTTTCAGCGCTCCGCCGCGGCAGCATTCCGCGCGTATGTCCGCCCGGTTGCGGTGTGTCTGCGGCGCATGCGGAACGCCGGAACGGCGTTTCCTACGGTGCGAACCCGGGGATTTGAGCGAAATTGAAGAACGGGTGATTGGCAGGCTTGGCCCGACCGTCTGCTTCTCACTTGTTCAGCTGAACACGGCGATGTATTTTCATCTGTTCACAGATCATTTTCAAATTTCTCACTTTTTTGCGATAAAAGCAGTTGACGGTTCTGCTATAATAATATATAATAGCATTCTACAATGGAGTAATGTGGAATGTTATAACAATTCCCCGGGCGGATCTGCCGCGCGGGCTGAAGGAGATACTATGGAACGCAACAACAGTGAGATCCGTGTGCTGCCGGCCGTGGCGCTGCGGGGGATGGTGATCTTCCCCGGCGCGTTCACGCATTTTGACGTCGGCAGAGAAAAATCCGTGCGCGCCGTGCAGAAGGCGATGGAGACGGATCAGTATTTATTCCTCGTCGCGCAGAAGAACGAGGCGGAAAACGACCCCGCTGCGGACGGGCTTTATGAGATCGGCACGATCGCCGTTGTGAAGCATCTGCTGAAAATGCCGGGCAGCAACGGCGTGGTCCGCGTTGCCGTGGAGGGGATCAGCCGCGCAAGGATGATCGACTGCAAATGCGACGGCGCCTTTCTTTCCGCGATGGTTTTCCCGATCAAGACCTCCGCTGTGCGCGCGGACAAGCAGGATTATATCAAGGCGCTTGTGCGCCACTGCAAGGATACCTTTGCCGAATACGTCGACGTTGCGCCGCAGATGCCGGCCGATATCATCGAGACCGTGATGCAGGAGAATGCGCCGGGCCGCCTGGCGGATTTCGTTGCGAGCAATATCATGCTCGACGCGGCGGACAAGCAGACCATTCTGGCAACGATCAATCCGATCCGCCGGCTGGAGCAGATGAATCTGCTGCTCACGGAGGAAACGCGCCTGCTGGCGATCGAAGAGGAAATCAACGAGAAGGTGCAGGATCAGATCGACGACAACCAGCGGGAATACTATCTGCGCGAGCAGATGAAGATCATTTCGCAGGAGCTCGGCGGCGGCCAGGACGAAGCGGCGGAATTCCGCGAAAAGATCGAAGCGCTCCGGGCGGGCGACGAGATCAAAGAGAAGCTGCGCAAGGAATGCGACCGCTTCGAGAAATACGCCGCGCAGTCCCCGGAGGCGGCCGTGAGCCGCAATTATCTGGAGGCCTGTCTTTCGCTCCCGTGGGGCGTCTATTCCAAGGAAACCAAGGATATCAAGCGCTCGCGCAAGATCCTCGAGGAGGATCATTACGGGCTGGAAAAAATCAAAACGCGGATCCTCGAATCCATCGCGGTGCAGATCCTCGCGCCGCAGGTGCAGGGGCAGATCCTCTGCCTTGTGGGCCCGCCGGGCGTGGGCAAGACCTCGATCGCGAGATCCGTGGCCCGCGCGACCGGGCGCAAATACGTGCGCATTTCCCTCGGCGGCGTGCGGGATGAAGCGGAGATCCGCGGCCATCGCAAGACCTATATCGGCTCCATGCCGGGGCGCATCATCGAGGCGCTGCAGCAGGCGGGCACCTCGAATCCGCTGATCCTGCTCGACGAGGTGGATAAACTTTCATCCGATTATAAGGGCGATCCGACCTCCGCGCTGCTGGAGGTGCTCGATCCCGCGCAGAATTTCTCGTTCCGCGATCATTACATCGAGCTGCCTTTCGATCTGAGCCGCGTGCTGTTTCTGACCACGGCGAACGTGATGGCGAATATCCCCGAGCCGCTGCGCGACCGCATGGAGATCATCGAACTGGGCAGTTACACGGCGGAGGAGAAATTCCACATTGCCAGAGAGCATCTGATCCCCAAGCAGCTGAAGCAGCACGGTCTGAACGGCCGGAAGCTGCGCATCACGGATGAGGCGATCCACGCCGTGATCGAGGGCTACACCCGCGAAGCGGGCGTGCGCCGGCTCGAGCAGCAGATCGCTGCGCTCTGCCGCAAGGCGTCCATGCGCTTTGCCGACGGCTTTACGGGGCGCATCACGGTCAGACCGGCGGATCTGGAAGCGCTGCTCGGCGCGCAGAAATTCAAGCGCGAGCCGATCACGGGCGAGAACGAGATCGGCGTGGTCAACGGCCTTGCATGGACGAGCGTCGGCGGCGATATGCTGGAGGTCGAGGCTGCTGTGCTGGACGGCACGGGGAAGCTGGAGCTGACCGGCTCCCTCGGTGAAGTGATGCAGGAAAGCGCAAAGGCTGCGGTCAGCTTCCTGCGCGCCGTTGCAGCGGAGCAGGGGATCGACCCGACGTTCTATAAAAACAAAGACATTCATATCCATGTGCCGGAGGGCGCAACGCCCAAAGACGGCCCCTCGGCCGGCGTGACGATCGCCACCGCGCTGTGCTCCGCGCTGAGCGGGCGGCGGGTGCGCAAGGACGTGGCCATGACCGGCGAGATCACGCTGCGCGGGCGCGTGCTGCCCATCGGCGGATTAAAAGAGAAATCCATGGCGGCCTACAAAGCGGGCATCCGCACAGTCGTCATCCCGGCGGAGAATGCCCCGGATCTCGACGAGGTGGATCCCAAGGTCAAGCAGGCGGTCGCCTTTGTGCCGGTCAAAACGGTCGGCGAGGTCTGGGCGCAGGCGCTCGAGCCGCTGCCCGTCAAGCAGGAGCCGGAACGCAAACGGACGATCCCGGCTGCGGAACCGCCCGCCCGGCGCGGCGCGCGGCAATCCTGAGAGGTAACATATGAGATTCGATCAAATAGAGTATCTGGCGTCCTACGGCACGGCGCGGCAGCTCCCGCCTTCGACGCAGCAGGAGATCGTCTTTTCCGGGCGCTCCAACGTCGGCAAGTCGTCGCTGATCAATAAGCTTTTCAACCGTAAGAATCTTGCGCGCGTCAGCTCCGTGCCCGGCAAGACGGTGACGGTGAATTTCTTCCGGGGCGACGGCGCGCTCTTTGCGGATCTGCCCGGCTACGGGTACGCCAAAAGAGAAAAAAGCGAGCGGCAGCGCTGGGCGGAGCTGATGGAGGGTTTCTTTCAGTCCGGCCGCAGGATCGCGCTGGTGGTGCAGCTGATCGACATGCGGCATCCGCCCTCCGCGGACGACGTGACGATGCTGCGGTTCCTGCAGGAGAGCGGGATCCCGTTCGTGATCGTGCTCACGAAAGCCGACAAGCTGAATCAGGCGGAAACGGCGGCGCGCCGCGCGGCGCTGCAGCAGGAGCTGGCAGACTATGCGGATGCGCCGGTCATCGAGTTTTCCGCGGTGAAGGGCACCGGGGTTGAGGAATTGAAAGCGGTTATAGCGGCCGCTGTTTGACAGGAGGAAATAAAAATGTATGTTTCGGACAGACTGACGGTGAACGCAAGCGGCCATTTGTGCGTTGGCGGCTGCGATACCGTCGCAATGGCAAAGGAATACGGCACGCCGTTC